>JAAZPG010000262.1 GCA_012797375.1 Acidobacteriota bacterium | reverse complement strand
GGAGCTGGCCCGGGACGGGGAGCGGCGAGTCATCCGGGCCAAGAGCGTGATCGGGAATCCAGCGATTTTTCTCAAGCTGAAAATTCCCTCGGACCGGATCGAGCGAGCCGCCCGAATTGAAATCCGCCATGACGATCTGGAAGCGACATTCGAGAACGCTTGGGTTTTTTACGACAACATCCCCGACCGCCCGACGGGCTTGATCATCATCGGCTCGGGGCGGCTGCGTTTTCGGCCTTCGTCGGAGACGGAACGCCACCAACTGGCCTTGCGGTACAAAACCGAAAATTTGGACAAGCCGCTGGTGTCCGCTTATTTAAGGTTTTCCCCCTCGTTTTTTGCTAACCGGATCAAAATCGCCCCCGAGACCGGCCCGGCCGGCTCTTGTCCGCCCGGGGAGATCGCGAAAGCCCGGGCCTTGTTCCGCCGCTATTACGGCGGCTCGTTCACGATCGACAACCCGATCGCCGGGGCGCGGCTTTCGGTCCTGCCGCAAAGCGACCAGGCGGTTTTTGAATTCGGGACCGACTCCCGGAGCGGGTTCGGATATGGATATTCCCCCTTTTCGGAGGAGGAGATCCATTTCTGGAGCCGCTCGCCAGACCAGCTTCTCTGCCTCTATTCTCCGGATATCCGCGAGGGGAACGAACGAAGGATGTTCCTCACCATGGGGGAAAAAGTCGATATCCTCCGCTGCGACATCGATCTGGATTTTCAGCCCGACCGCCGTTTCCTTTCCGCCTTGGCCCGCATCCGGCTGGAAGCTGCCTCTCCGGGGGTGGACAACCTGCGGTTTGATTTCCACTCCGCCCTGGACGTTCTCAAGGTCTACGACGCCTCGCGGCGCGAGCTGTTCTTCACCCAAGACAAGGTGAACCGTCTTCTTTACATCCGGTTTCTCCAGCCCTTGGAGAAGGGGGAATCGGCTTCCCTGGACATCTATTACCGCGGGGCCCTCCCTCCGCCCCCGCCGACGAGCGACGCCGCGGCGGCTTACGGCGGATTCGCCGGAGCGAATTTCATCGATGACGGCGATCTCTACACGCCGTCGGCCGGATGGTACCCGGCCATGTCCGAGGGGGATTATTTCCTTTCCCGGTTTCGGATCAGCCTCCCTCCCCGCTACGTTTGCGTGGCCAACGGAGAGCTTGCCGGAGTGGAGGAAGTCGACGAGGTCCGCCGGGTTCTGTCGCTGGAGAAAATCGGCAACCGGATTTCTGTTTTCGAGACCCGGAAGCCGGTCAAGGGGCTGGCCTTTATCGTCGGGCGCTTCCGGGAAGCCGCGGTCGACGAGGACCCGTCGCCGCCCCCGATCAACGTCCTCGTGTCCGAGAACGTCCGCAGCCTCCGCGGGACGCTGGCCGGGGAAGCCCGGGAGATCGTCCGGTTCTACGAAGAAACGTTCGGGCCCTTCCCCTATGAAAAGCTGGCTATCATCCAGCGCGTCGCCGAGACGGCCGGGGGGCAAAGCCCCGCTTCCTTCGTCATCCTCAATGAACCGCGGACGGGAGCCACGGCGCCCGGGATTCCGGATTTCGGGAGCCCGGTGGATCTCCCCGGGTACCGGGAGCTTTTTCTGGCCCATGAAATCGCCCACCAATGGTGGGGGCACGCCGTCAGCGCGGCCACCTACCACGACTTGTGGCTGAGCGAAGGGCTGTCTCAATACGCGGCCATTCGATACTTGAGGATGAAGCACGGGAACGACAAGCTTCCGTCGATCCTGAAAAAAAGCGTTTCTTGGACGAAGCGCATGGCGGATTACGGGCCGATTACGCTCGGCGCCCGGCTGAGCTATCTTGATTTCCGGGCTTTCCAGGCCATCATCTACGGGAAATCCACCGTGGTCCTGTTCCTCCTCGCGGATTTGATCGGCGAAGAAGCGCTGGACCGCGGCCTGTGCGCCTTCCAGGCTTCTTCAGCCTATCGCCCCGTCCGGACGGGGGAGTTCATCCGGGCCCTGGAGGAAGCCTCCGGCCGTTCGCTCCGTGACTTTTTCCGCGGATGGATCGATTCCCATGTGCTTCCGGAAGCCTCGGTGACGCACCAGATCCTCAAGGCGGACGAAGGCTACGAAGTGAAGATTTTCGTCCGTCAGGCCGGACAGGCGATGGTTTTTCCCCTGACCGTGGCCTGGACGGAGGACGGCCGGCCGGTCCGGCACATCCTCGAGGTCGACTCCGAATCCAAGTTTTATTCCTTTCCGGCGGCCGTCAAACCGGTGAAGTTCAAGATCAATCCGGACGGGCTCGTCCCCGGAAAATTCCGCTAGCCGGTCCTCTTCATATATTTTCTAAAGATGTTATCCGTTCGATGATGATCTTAAGGATATTCAACTCGCGAATAAGGCAGGCTAGGAGCGGTCCGGCGAGATCTCAAGCCTCTTGATCATCTCGTTCAAGGTGGTCGGCTTCACCCCGAGAAGCGCGGCCGCGGTTTTTTGCACGCCGTTGGCCTTGGCCAGGGCGGTTTCGATCAGGCGCCGCTGAAAAGCGAGCGTTTGCTCCTTAAGATCCAGCCCGTCGCCTTCCGCCGCCGGGGCGGCCGCCGCTTCCCGGGGCGTCCGGAACAAGTCAGGGAGACAGTCCCGGGTGATGACCTTGTCCCGGCTGAAGACGACCGTCCGCTCGACGAGGTTTTCGAGCTCGCGGACGTTTCCCGGCCAGGAGTGACGGTCCAGGATTTCCAAGACATCGGGGCTGACGCCCTCGATCGTCTTGCCGTTCTCCCGGGCGAAGACGTCTAAAAAATGCTTGACCAGCAGGGGGATGTCCTCGCGGCGCTCGCGCAGCGGCGGAAGGATGATCTTGATGACGTTCAGCCGGTAATAAAGATCCTTGCGGAAGAGCTGGCGGTCGATCAGGTCCTCGAGCTCGACGTTCGTCGCGGCGATGATCCGCACGTCGACCCGGATGGTTTTCGTTCCGCCGAGGCGCATGAATTCCCGGTCCTGCATGACCCGGAGAAGCTTAGCCTGCGTTTCCAGCCCGATGGTGGAGATTTCGTCGAAAAAGATCGTCCCCTTGTCGGCCGCCTCAAACAGCCCTTGTTTCTCCGAGACCGCTCCCGTGAACGCCCCCTTCACGTGTCCGAAAAGGTGGCTTTCGAGGAGGTCCGGCGGAAGGGCGCCGCTGTTGACGACGATGAACGGGAAGGAAGCCCGGGGCGAGTTGGTGTGGATGGCCCGGGCGGCCAGCTCCTTTCCTGTTCCGCTTTCGCCCTGGACCAGGATCGTCGACCGGGTGGGGGCGGCGGCCTTGATGAGCTCGAAAACCCGCTCCATCGGCCGGCTTCGGCCGAGGATGTTGGAAAAGCTGAATTTTTTCCGGAGCTCCTCCCGGAGGCGGTCGTTCTCGTCCAAGAGCGTTTTGTGGGCCAGGGCCCGCTGGATCGTCAGGAGGAGGTCCCCGTGCTTGAACGGCTTCTGGACGTAATCATAAGCCCCGATCTTCATCGCCTGGATGGCCGACTCGACCGAGGCGTAAGCGGTGATGATGATGACGATCGTCGAGGGCTGGATCTTTTTGATCTCCGGCAGGATCTCGAGGCCGCCGCGGCCGGGCATCAGGAGGTCGAGGAGGACCAGGTCGAAGCCGTGGTCGGCGAACTTGGACAGGGCCGCTTCCCCCGATTCGGAGAGCGTGACGTCGTATCCCTCCGCCTGCAGAAGCTGTTCGAGAACGTCGCGGATGACGGGTTCGTCGTCGATGACGTGGATGGAGGCGTGACTCATGATTCTCTCGTTTTCGATTTCCGCCGGTCGAGATCTTTCGGCAGAAAGATGGTGAATTTCGAGCCCTTGCCGACTTCGCTTTGGACCTCGATCCGGCCTTCGTGCTCGTTGATGATCGCATAGCTGATGGACAGGCCGAGGCCCGTCCCCTTGCCGACCCCCTTCGTCGTGAAGAAGGGATCGAAGATGCGCGCCAAGTGTTGTTCCTTGATCCCCGTCCCGCTGTCGCTGATGACGACGACGGCTTCGACCGGTGTCTCCCGGAGCTCCACCCGGAGCCGTCCGCCCCCGGGCATCGCGTCCAGGGCGTTGAGGATGATATTGATGAAAACCTGCTGCAGGCGCTCGCCCTGGGCCCAGATGGGGGCGACCGGAGCCAGGTCGGTTTCCAGCTCGATTTCCATGGCCCGAAGCTTGTAGTCGATGAGGGAAATGATCTCCTGGAGAGTGTCCCGGAGGTCGATCCGGTGCATCCCCGGCTCGGCCGGATTGCGGGCGAAGGTCAGGAGGTTCTTGACGATGCGCGAGACGCGGTCGGTTTGAGCTTCGATCTTGCCCAGGACCTGGGAAAAACGCTCGTCGCCGACCGTCTTTTGAAGCATCTGGACATAGCTGGAGATCCCGGTGAGCGGGGTGTTGATCTCGTGGGCGACGCCGGCCGAAAGCAAGCCGAGGGAGGCCAGCTTTTCCGAAGTCAACAACTGCTGCTGGAGGCGGACTTTCTCGGTGATGTCCTCGAAGACGATGATCGTCCCGAAGGGATGACGGCGGTTGTCCCGCAGCGGCGTCTTGGCGATGTCGAAGATCCGCATTTCGCCCGAGGGGCGGCCGATCGGGATCTCTCCAACGAGATGGTATTCCGACTGGGTGTCCGGGGGGAAGATCGCGGCGAAGGCCCTCGGACCGATGATGTCGCTGAGGCGTTCGCCGAGAACCTCCTCCCGCTTCCGGTTGAACGTCTCCTCGCAGACGCGGTTCCAGCCGCTGATCCGTCCGTTTTGATCCAGGACGGCGACGCCGACCGTCAGGCTTTCGATGATGTTCTCGCTGTAGTCTTTGAGCCGTTCAAGCTCGGAGGCCCGGAGGCCGGCTTGGTTGTACAGGTAGGCGTTTTCCACGGCCAAAGCCACGGGCGAAGAGATCGTCGTCAGCAGTTCCCAGTCCTCGCGCGTCAGAAACGACGTGTCGATCTTGCGCCCCATGGCCAGGCACCCGACCAGCTTGCTTTCGCCCTTGAGGGCCAGAAAATGATCGAAGCCGGAGTCCCGGAGGCTCTCGAGCTTCGTTTGAAGCTTGATGTCCTCGGTCACCGAGTAGAGCGACAGGGTGTTGTTCTCGACTAGGGTTTCGTAGATCTTGGGATCGAACGTCAGGCGTCCGCCCGCGGCCGTTTCGGCGTTTCCGTGCGCGCTGAAGATCGTGAAGGTGGCGCTCCCCGTTTCGACCGGCAGAAGGAGGGCGATCGAGCGCAGGGACAAGGCGTTGGAGATCAGCTCGAGGAGACGGCGGGCGAGCGTTTCGATGTTGCGCTCCCGGCTCAGCTCCTGGGAGATGGACAGGAGCGTCTTGCGGTACTGGTAGCTCCGCCGGTAGAAGACCCGGTCGAAGAGGGATTGAACGAGGGTCCGGAGGGGGGTGAACATGGTCGCGCCCAGGATAATGGCCAGGGCTCCGAGAAGAAGGGCGTTGATCTTGTTTTCCGAGAAGATTTTCGTTTGCGAGGAGATCCCGACGAAAACCAGGGCCAGGACGAAGTAGGAAAAAACCAGGGTGGAGGCTTTCTTGAGGATGACTTCCAGGTCCATCAGCTTGTAGCGGGAGATCGAATAGGAAAAGGACAGGGGGATGAGCGCCTGGAGAAGAATGGTCAGCTCGGCGGCCACGCTCGGCGCGGCCCCGGCGACGAAGGGCACGACGTAGAGGGCCGTGAACGGGACGACGCCGAAGCCCAGGCCGTAGGCGACCCACTTAAGCTGTTTGCGGATGATGAAGCTCGGGTGGCGGAGCGTCCCGTGAGCGATCGTCGCCAGGGCGCCGAGCGTATAGAGGGCGAAATGGCCCAGATCCAGCTTTTCCAGGGCGGAATACGCCTGGAGAAGGCGGAGCTCGCCGAGGCCGCCGGCGGCCGGAAGGAAGAGGGCGATCCGGGCCAGGAGCAGCAGCGACGCGGGCGCGTAGAGAAGAAACGCCGTCCCGGGTTTATCCCGGAGCAGCTTGACTCGCTGGGGGAAAATCAGGAAGTAGTGGACGAGGAGCGGCGGAAAGACCAGGAACGCGATTTTATCCAGGCCGTAAAACAGGCTGTCGAGCCAGTCGAATTCCCCGGTGAAGGAGAAGACGTAAAACATGAACAGGAGGACCGAGAGAAAATAGTAATGAATGTTGGTCCGGCGGAACGGCCGGGAGGTGTTGAGAAAGACAACCAAGGCGATGATGATCGTGATCACGCCGATCAGGGCCAAATAGAAATAAATAATGTCGGGGCCCTTTCCGACGGGGAAAAACGTCCCCGTGTAGGTGATCACGCCGCCCTCCCGGTAGATCTCGTACGTGATCTTCTGCCCTTGCTTCCAAACCTGCCAGAGGTTTTTGATCAGGTCGATTTTGCTCCGGACGATGATCTTGCCGGGGGCGAGATTGTGGGTGACCGAGAAGAGAACGTCGCCCTTCTTCAAGTTGAAGAGATAAGCCGGCCCGTCCTTGTCGACTTTGATCGCCGTCAGACGGCCTTGTTTCATGGCCCAGACGACGCCGTCGGAGGGTTCCTTGTAAACGATCTGGCGGTAAACGTTGAGAACCCCCAAAACGACGAGGATCGTCAGGGGGACGAGAAGCCAGATCTTCCGGTCTTTCATGGTGCAATCCAAAAAATTGAATCCATCGTGCCTGATTCGATTGAGGCCGGGCGTTCCCGTGTCATCGGATTAGTCCAGAATATGCCGGCGGGCGGCCCGGGCGGTCCAGGCGATCGCCGGCTGGCGCATCAACCGTTCGAGGGATTTGTCCACCTTGACGCCGAGCGGCTTGGTGTTTTGCGACAAGAGCGAACGCATGTAGTCGGTGGGCGGCCGCCGGGCGGGGTCCGTCTCCTGCGGCGGATTCTCAGCCGACGGCGTCGGCTGTCCGAGCCCGATCGCCGCCGCCAGGAGAAGGGCGGGCGCGAGAATCCCTTTTAAAACCCGTTTCTTCTTCATCCCGCTTTATTTAATACCCCCCCGCGGCCGGATGTCAAATTCAAACCGGCGGAGACCGCGGGCCCGGCCGGTTCGCCGGAGGCCCGCGGCCGGACAATTGCCAAGAGGTCGATGGATTCATAGAATAGCCGCATGAAACGATTCGCCTGGATCGCGGCCGGCGGATTGCTGGCCGGCGCTTGCCTCTCTTGTTCCCCGGCCGGAAAGCCGGCCGGCGTCGCCTCGCTGGAAGATTTGAAAACGGCCCGATTCGGCGTCGTTTCGGGGACGGTCGCCGATCAAATCGTCCTTAACCGCTTTCCGGAAGCGACGTTCGGGTATTACCCTTCGCCTCTGGACGCCTGCCTGGCCGTCTTGAAAGGCAAGGAAACGGCGGCGGCCTACGACGAACCGATCCTCCGCAACATCCAGGCCCAGAATCCCGGCTTGAAGATCCTGCCGGAGATGATCTCCGTCGATCAGTATGCCATGGCCGTGCGGCCGGACGACCGGGAGCTGAAGGACGCGGCCGATGCCCTGCTTGCCGAGCTGCGGGCCGACGGCCGGTACGACGAGATGAAAGCCCGGTGGTTCCCGGAAAAAGGAAAGCCGGCGCCCATGCCCGAAATGGCCTGGGAGGCGCCCAACGGGATTCTTGATTTCGGAACCTGCGCCGTCACCGAACCGTTTTCCTTCATCGACGACAGCCGCCGGGTCGTCGGCTTCGATGTCGAGCTGGCCTCGCGGCTGGCCCGGCGCCTCGGCCGTGAGCTCCGGATCCACAACATGGAATTCGGGGCGATGATCCCGTCGCTGCTGTCCGGGAAAACCGATCTCATCGCCGCCTGCATCACGGTCACCGAGGAGCGGGCCAAGAGCGTTCTCTTCACCGAGCCCGTCTACCGCGGCGGGATCGCGGCCGCGGTGAGGGATTCGGCCGTCGCCGGAGCAGCGCCGGCCTTTTCCGGCCTGGCCGACGTCGCCGAGAAACGGATCGCGGTGATGGTCGGCTCGACCCACGACAAGCACATCACGGCGAATTTTCCCCGGGCGGAAATCCTTCGGATGGACAACGCCCCCGACATGCTCGCGGCCCTCAAGTCCGGAAAATGCGAGGCGGCGATCTTTGATGCCAACGCCGGCCGGCTGTACCGGGAGGACGATCCCTCGCTGGCCGTTCTGGCCGAGAAGATTTTCATTGAAAACCTCGGCTTCGGATTCGCCGACGTCCGCCTCCGGGACGCGTTCAATGCCTTTCTCGGCGAGCTCCGGGCGACGGGCGAGCTGGACGAGATCCGGAGAAAATGGGAAGGCGACGACGGCGCGGCCGCGATCCCCGACCTGCCGGAAGGCGGGGAGAACGGCCGGCTGCGCATCGCCACCACGACCGTTGACATTCCCTTTTCCTACACGCGGGAGGAGAAACCCTGCGGGATCGATCTGGAGCTGGCCCTCCGCTTCGCCGCCCGCCAAGGGCTGAAGCCGCAGATCCAGCCCCTTCCCTTCGCCTCGCTGATCGCGGCCGTCGCCTCCGGCAAAGCCGACCTGATCTGCGACGGCATCACGATCACCGAGGAGCGGGCCAAGCAGGTCGCCTTTTCGGACGCGTATTACCAATCGGCGGCGGACGCCCTCACCCTGAAAGAACACCTGGACGGCGGAAACCGGCCCGAAGAGACGGGAAGCAAACCGGACATCGCCGAGGCCGTCATCGGGGCGATGACCGGCTCGACGGGGGAAGCGCTCGTCCGGGAGCGTTTTCCCCGGGCCGGCATCCATCTCTTCGACGACGTCATGGACGCCGTCGCCGCCCTGAAAGCGCGCAAGGTCGATTATGTCATCACCGCGTACACGACGGCCCTCCAGGCGGCCCGGGCCAATCCCGACCTGGCCGTGCTTCCCGAGGAGTACAATCAGGCGTGGGCGGCGATCGCCGTCCATAAAGACAATCCCCGGCTGCTCGAGCGGATCAACGCGGTTCTCGAAGAAATGAGGGACGATGGGACGTTGGAGGAAATCATCAGCCACTGGGTCCGGCCGGACGGCTCGCCCTACGTGAAAACCGAGGTGCCGCGGGCGTCCGGGTGGCCGGCTCTCCGGGTGGCCGTCGCGGCCAACCGGGAGCCCATGGGATTCATCGAGGACAATAAAATCGTCGGCCTCGATCCCGAGCTGATCGAACGGATCGCCTTCAAGCTGGGCCGCCCGGTCGTCTTCACCGACATGAAGTTCTCCGCCCTGATCGCGGCTCTCGAATCCGGGAAGGCGGACGTCGTTTGTTCAAACCTGACGGCGACCGAGGAGCGCCGGCGGAGAGTCGCCTTTTCCGAGGGCTATTACGTCAATCCCCAGGTCATGATGACGCTTAAGGACCGGCCGCCGGCCGCCGGCGCCGCTCTCCGCCCCTCCTGGCCGGCCCGGCTCAAGAAGAGCTTCGTCGACAACATCATCCGGGAAAAGCGCTACCTGTTGATCTGGAACGGATTGAAAGTCACGGCCCTCATCGCCGTCCTTTCGGCCCTCCTTGGAACGCTGCTCGGAGCCCTCATCTGCCTGATGCGGATGGGAAGGAATCGGGCTTTGAAAGCGTTCGCCAAGGCCTACATCAGCCTCCTGCGCGGCATCCCCCAAGTGGTCCTGCTGATGCTGATGTTCTATGTCGTTTTCGCCCCGCTGGACGTGAGCGGGGTGGCCGTGGCGATCTTCACCTTCGCCCTGAACTTCGCCGCCTATGTCTCGGAAATGTTCCGGGCCGGAATCGAAAGCGTGAAACGGGGGCAGGTGGAAGCCGGCGTGGCCATGGGCTTCAGCCGGTTCCGGACGTTCGTCCATATCGTCCTGCCCCAGGCGGTCCAGCGCATTCTGCCGGTGTTCAAGGGCGAGTTCGTCGCCCTGGTGAAGATGACCGCCATCGTGGGCTACATCGCCGTCCAGGACCTGACCAAGGCCAGCGACATCATCCGGAGCCGGACGTTCGACGCCTTCTTCCCCTTGGTCATGGTGGCCGTCCTCTACTTCATCCTGGCTTGGGGCCTGACCTCGCTTCTGGAAATGATTCGGGTCCGGGTCAACCCGAAAAGGAGAAGGCCGTGAAAGCTTCCTGTCCGTCCGCCGGCTCGGGCGACGTCCTGATCCGGGTCGAGCACCTGGCCAAGTGCTTCGGAGAGACCGTCGTCCTGAAGGATGTCAACGCTGAGATCAAGCGGGGCGAGGTCATCTCGATCATCGGGCCGTCGGGCACGGGCAAGAGCACGTTTCTCCGCTGCCTGAACCTGCTGGAGCGTCCTTCCGGCGGCCATATCTGGGTGGACGGACGGGACGTCCTCGATCCGAGGAACGATCCCAACGCCTTGCGGCGGAAAATGGGAATGGTCTTCCAGAATTTCAACCTCTTCGAACACATGACCGTGCTGGACAATCTGACGATCGGCCCGGTGAAGCTCTTGCGGAAAACGCGCGGGGAGGCGGAAACGCGGGCCCGCGGCCTGCTCGCCCTGGTCGGGCTGGCCGCCCGGGAAAATGCTTTCCCCGACGAGCTGTCCGGCGGCCAGCAGCAGCGCGTGGCCATCGCCCGTTGCCTGTCGATGGATCCCGAGATCATCCTCTTCGACGAGCCGACCTCGGCTCTCGACCCGACGATGGTGAGCGAGGTGCTGGGCGTCATCCGCCGCCTGGCCGCCGACGGCATGACCATGGCCATCGTCACCCATGAGATGCGGTTCGCCCGAGACGTCTCCCGCCGCGTCTTCTACATGGACGAGGGCGTCATTTACGAGGAAGGGCCGCCGGCCGGAATCTTCGACGCCCCGAAGCGGGAGAAAACCCGGGCCTTCATCTTCCGCATCCGCAATTTCCAATATCACATCGCCGACGAGAAGTACGATCTCTATGATCTGAAGGCCGGGATCGAGGCGTTCTGCGGCCGGCACTTTTTTCCGGCCGCGGCCGTGGCCGACCTCCTTTTGGTTGTCGAGGAGACGCTTCAGCTTTGCTTCCGGGAGGGCGACGCGGCCGCCCGGGCCGGCCTCGTTTCCGGCGCGGGGGGGCTGGATCTGACCGTGGGCTACTCCGAGCAAGAAAATGAAACCACCCTCCTCTTCACGGCCGGCGAGGTCCTGAAGACCATTCTCAACGAGACGGCCGAATCGGACGGATTGAGCCGGGCCCTCATCGCCGGCATGACCCGATCCCTCCGCGAGGATATCAGAGGCGGGAAGGTCGTTCTGACGGCCGTGATGCGGGAGCCCGGATCATAGACGTCAGATCGCGCCCGGTGTTTTTGAGCGGAGAAAAGGACGAACCGCCTCGGCGAACAGACGGTTGAAGACCGCCTTTCCCCGAAAGTTCAAATGGGAGTTGCTCTTGCCCCAGCCTCCGTCCCGGAAGAGGTCCGGGTTGTCCAGATCGAACCGGTCGGGCCGGTTGAAATCCAGGACGGCGGCGTTGCCGTGAAGGCCGGCCAGGGCCCCGACGTCCTCCTTGAACCGGGCTTGTTCGAAGTTCGTTTCGTTCGTCCCGATGAAATCCGGGATGAAAACGAGAACGACTGGAACGCCGTCCTTTTCAAGGACGGTCAGGAGTTTTGCCAGGTCCTTGCCCTCGGCTCCCGGCCGGGCTTGGTAACGGCGGGGCTCGAACGGCCGGCGCTTCCTGGGGTCTGAGGAAAGCGGAGGGGAATGATCCGGATTTTCGTCCCGTCCTTTGCCTTGATCCGCGGCCGGCGGCGTCACCTCGTCCTCCTCCGTTCTCAGACGGAGCAGAGCGCCGAGGAAATCATCGATCTCCGGTTTTTTCCGGAAGAGCCGGGAAAGGCGGCTCAGGAGGGGAGAGGCGTCATTGACCCCGTCCCCGGGATTCAGGGCGTGAGCCTCGAAGGCGGGATCCAATATTCGAAGCTCCGACGGCAGGGTCTTCTTCTCGAACATGAAGTAATCCATCCCGTAGACGACGGCCGCGGGCCTGCGGTTCTCCCGGCGGTAGCGGAGATAATACAAATCGAAATATCGGGGATACCGCCCGGCCGCGGCGTTCTTGATGATTTTTTTCCCGAGACGGGCGGCGAGCGTCTCCTGGTCGAAGGCCCGGGCCGAGCGGGAGGTTCCGAAAATCAGGATCTCTCCGTCGCCTTCGCCGGCGGAGACCGTCGCCGTCTTCCCGGCCGAAGGTCCCGGCCCGGCGGCGTAATACCGTCCGGCCCAGGCGCGGAGGCCGAGCAGGAGAAGGCGGTCGAAGGCCGCGAACGAAACGAGGAAGACGAGGACCGCCGGGACGGCCGCCGCCCGGCGTTTCCGGGGGACGGAGGAGAAGGACATGACGGAGGGAAGTATATCGGGCCGTTTTCCGGCCGTCAAACCGGACGGCAAATTGACACGGTCGGCCGTTTGCCCTAATCTAGTAAACGGTTTCCCCCTAGCGGAAAGGGCGGGATCGAAACGCCATGTCTTCCTATATTTGCCGGATCGCCGACGACGCCGGGACGGTCTTCCGCCGGACTTTTCCGGCTTCCACCGCCTCGGACTGCCGCCGGCATTTCGAGTCGGAAGGATTTTGCGTCCTGTCCGTCCGCCGCGAACGGCGGAAGATCGGAAGCCTTCTGCGGGGATCCGAGGGGAAAATCAAGGCCCGCGATTTCATCATGTTCAACCAGGAATTCACGGCCATGATCCGGGCCGGATTCCCGGTGCTCCGCTGCCTGGAGACGATCGGCGGCCGGACGAAGAATCCCGCCCTGAAGAACGTTCTGGGCAGGGTGGAAAACGACATCCGCCACGGCAAAGCCTTGTCCGAAGCCTTCGCTCCGTTCGAGGACCGCTTCTCGAAGGTTTACACGGCGGCCTTGATGGCCGGGGAAATCAGCGGAACCCTGCCCGAGACGATCGGCCAATACGTCAGCTATGCCAAGACCATCGACCGGACGGCCCGCCGGGTCCGCGCGGCCCTGACGTATCCGACCTTGATCATCTGTTTTTCCGCGGGCCTGCTGCTTCTTTTGATCAATTTCGTCCTGCCCAATTTTTCCGAGTTTTACGCTGATTTCGAAACGAGCCTTCCGTACCTGACTTCGGCCCTCATCCAGTTTTCCCTTTTTCTCCGCCGGAACTGGATCATCTGGCCGGTTCTGGCCGCGGCCCTCGTCGTCCTCGCCTGGCGGATGAAGCGGAATCCGGACATGAGACGCCGCTGGGACCGGCTGAAGCTCCGGGTGCCCGTGGCTCGGTCCCTGATCGTCGAATCGGCGGTCTCCCTCTTCAGCCGGACGCTGAGCCTTCTCCTGGGCGCGGGAGCTTCGCTCGTAGACGCCGTCGCCCTGGCCTCCCAAGCCGTCCCCAACAAGCACCTGGCCGGCCGGATGGAGCCCGTGCCCGCCGGCATCCGCAACGGCGAGGCG
>JAAZPG010000261.1 GCA_012797375.1 Acidobacteriota bacterium | reverse complement strand
GACGTCGTAAAACCGCTGCACCCGGTTGCCGAGCATGCGGCAGGTGACCGCGGCCTCCTCGGCGACCGGAATATCCGACGTCCCGGCCGTCAAGACGGCGATCATTCCCCGGCCGGGAGGAGCCGGGCGGTTCCTTAAATAAATGATTTTTCCCAGGGCGTTGTAGGCGGCCTTGGGGACGGCTTCCTTGACCGCGGCGTAGGTGGACGCCTCCACCCGGGTGATCAGAAGGTTGCTGCCTTTTTGGACGATGGCTGCGGCGATTTGGACGATCTGGCTGTCCGTTTTTCCCAGGCCGTAGACGATTTCGGGGTATCCTTTACGGATTTCCCGGTGGTGATCCACCTTGGCGAAGCCCAGGTCCTGAAACGGATAATCCTTCAGCGCGGCCAGGGCTTTCCTCGGGGTCAGGGTTCCCCGGCGGACCTTCGTCAGGAGATCTTCGATCTGGGTTTTCATACTCCGGATTTTAGCAAAAAACAGGGAGACAGAATACTTGTCCCGGCAAGACTCCGATTTCCCGTCGTCCTTCGGGCGGAAAACGACGAAACCGGCGAAAAGAAGCGAGGAGAACGGGCCCTGGTCTCTCCCTCTCGGGAAATCCATGATAGAATGTCCTTACGAGAGAAATAATGACCCGTTCCAAAACACTGGCTGCCCCTGTCTTTTTTGAAGGCGTCGGTGTCCATTCCGGCCGATCCGTCCGCCTCCGCCTTCTGCCGTCGTCGATCCCGGGAATCATCTTCCGCCGGACCGATTTGGATAACGCCGAGCTGCCCCTGACCACCGGCCGAATCGATTCCCAGAACAGCACCACTTTGGTCGGCGACCGTTTCCGCGTCCGGACCGTCGAGCATCTCCTGGCCGCCCTGTGGGTTCCCGGCATCGACAGCCTGACGATCGAGCTCGACGCGGATGAGATCCCGATCATGGACGGCAGCGCCGAGCCGTTCGCCCGGGCTCTCCAGACGGCCGGGATCGAGAGGCTGCCCGATTTCCAGCCCTTCCTGAGGATCGTCCGGCCGTTTGCCCTCGCCGACGAGGGCGCGGCGATCGACTTTGCCCCTCCGATCGAGGACGGCGGGCTCGAGCTGTCCTACACCATCGATTACCCTCACCCGGCCATCGGCGGGCAGACGTTGCGGCGGCCGATCCGCTGGGGGGTGTTCGTCCGGGAAATCGCCCCGGCCCGGACGTTCGGCTTCCTCAAGGACGCCGAGAGCCTGAGGTCCCGCGGCCTGGCCCTGGGCGCCTCGGCCGAAAACTCGATCCTCTTGGACGACGACTCGGTGACGAACGGACCGCTGCGGTTTCCCGACGAATTCGTCCGCCACAAGCTCCTGGACCTGATCGGGGACCTCGCCTTGCTCGGCCGTCCGCTCGCCGGACGGGTGAGCGCCGTCAAGGCCGGCCACCGCCTCCATTTCGCCGCCGTCAGGCATCTTCTCGATCATCCGGAATTGACGGTCTTGGGGGAATAGCGGATGCCGAAACCCCGCTGTCCGAAAATAATCAAACGCCGGACGTTTTCCGGAATTGTCTTCCGTCTCGACGCCGGCGAGGCGGCGGGCGTCGGCCGCAAAGCGAGTTTTCCTCCGCCTCGATGTAACGAAAACGAACGGCTTTTCCCGTCTTCTCGCGGCCGAATCCCATCATGAAGAGCGGGGGATCTCTTGTCTTTCCGCTTGATCTTGGATAAAATACACGCCATCTTGGATCCGGAGAGAACCCTTTGAAAGAAGAAAAAAGTAAAAAGGACGAATACCAAAAAGCTTTGACCGCCTACGGCGACGCCATGAAGGAGTTCCGTAAATCGAAGTGGGACAAAGCCCAGGAATCATTCGGGGCATTCATCGAGAAATTCCCGGCTGAACGCGACCTAGTCGCCCGGGCGCGGACCTATCAATCGATCGCCGCCGAGCGCTTCAAGGAACCCCGGGAAATTCCAGCGCTCAAGACCGCCGAGGATTACGTCAGCGCCGCGGTCTATAAAATGAATACCGGGGCCGCCGAGGAGGCCTTGAAGCTTGTCGAAAAAGCCCTGAAGTCCGATCCGGCCGACGCCCGCCTCCTCTACCTTCAGGCCGATCTCCTGTGCCGGCGCGGCCGGCTCGACGAATCCCTCGAGGCCCTTCGCCAGGCCGTGGCCGGCGAAAAAGCCTACCGGATCCTGGCCCAAAACGAAGTCGACTTCGCTCCCCTCTGGGAAGACAAACGGTTCAAGGCCATCACCAAGACGTCTTGAGACAGACCCCAAAGATTCATGGATAACCTCCTGATCGGGTTGATTTCAGCGGGAGGGGAAGACGAAGGCGGATTCAAGTCCACGACTCCGAAAGCGCTTCATTCCCTCCTGGGAATGACCCTTCTCGAATGGGCGGCCGCGGCCGCCGCCGGGGCCGGGGCCAAGCGGTTGGTCGTCGCCGGACTCGATCCCGAAGCCGTCAAGACCGGGATTCCCGGACTGTCCGCCGAGGTCGTCGCGGCCAAGGCGAAGGCCGGCAATCCGGCCGCGATCGTGCAATCGGCCCGGAAGGAATGGGCCGGAAACGCCGCGGCCGACGTCTTGATTCTCCCCGCCGACCTCCCCCTGATCCCCCCCGCCGTTCTCCGGAATCTCGTTTCCCGGCACCGCCGGAAGAAATACGCCGGCACGATGTTATGGGCCGAGTCCGCCGAAATTCCGCCCTCAAGCGCGCGGATTCCGATTCTAGAGG
>JAAZPG010000260.1 GCA_012797375.1 Acidobacteriota bacterium | reverse complement strand
CCTTCCGGCGGCCAAACCGCCGGCCGGAGGCTTCGAAGCCCCCTCCTATCTTAAAGCCCCATTCTCCCGGACCATCGAGGATCCCCTGGCTTCCGCCCCGGCGGTCTTCCTCGGATTCCGCCTCTCAACTCCGGGATCGTCCGACGCCCCCATCCTGACGCTCCTTGATTTTCTCCTTCTCCGCGGCCGGACCTCGCGGCTCAACCGCCGCCTCTTGAACCGGGAGGCCAAGATCGCCTTCCAGCTGACCGGCGGAATCGACCAGCGCTTCGACCGGTCCGCCTTCAAGATCTTCATCGTCGCCAGCCAGCCCCAAATCCAGGGGTGTTTCGACGCGGTCTTTTCCGAGCTGGAAAAAATCAAGCGGTCTTTCCCGAGCGAGGCCGAAATCGGCCGGGCCAAGATGCTCTATCGCCAGGATTTTCTCAACCGCACGGCGACGTCGCTGGACCGGGCGCTCTTTCTCATTCAATCGTACTGGTCCCTTCGGGCGGCCGGACGGACGATGGACGTCCTGGAATGGGAAACCGAGCGGGTCCTGCGGGTCACATCCGCGCAGATCGTGGCGATCGTGAACCGATATTTCACCCTCGACAACTGCATCATTCTCAATATCCGGATGAAATAAATGAAGAGGAAGCGAGGGATTCGGATCGTTCTTTCGCTCGCCGCCGGACTCGGTCTCTTGACCGGGCCGGCCGCCGCCCAGGAACGGTTCCGGCAGCGGCTGCCGGCGCCGGATCCCCGGCCCGAATTCCGGCTCCCCCGGCTCGAATCGAGCACCCTGTCCAACGGTCTTTCGATGACCGTGGTCTACCGCGAGAATCAGCCGATCACCAGTCTCCACATGGTCTTCTTCTGCGGAGAGAGGGCCTCCCCGGATAAAACTCCCGGCTTGGCGACCCTGGCCGCCGGTATTTTCGGTCAAGGAACACAAGTTCGGCCGGCTTCGGAAATCGAGGAACGGATCGAAAGCCTGGGCGCCTCCTTCGCCGTCGCGGCCGACCGGGACGTCATCGTCCTCGGCTTTCATTTCCCGGAGGAATTTCTCGACCAAGCCCTGGATCTCGTCGCCGAGATGATTCTCCAGCCTCGCATCGGCGACCGTGAGATCAAGATCGTCCAGTCGATGGTCAGCGCCGAGATTTCCGCCTCCGAGCGCGATCCGTCGTTCTTGGCCCATCGCTTCCTGGGCGGACTCCTGTTCCAAGGACATCCCTACGGGAAATTCGCCTTCGGGCGGGGGGATATCAAGGCTTGGACGTCCCGCGATCTCGTCGCCTTTTGGAATCGGTATATCCGTCCGAACAACGCCCAAATCATCCTGACGGGCAGCGTCAACATCAACACGGCCTCGCGCAAGATCTCCCACGCCCTCAACACGTGGGCCGCCCGGGCGGTCGAAGCCGAGCCGCTGCCGCCGCTCCGGGCCCCGCAGCGCGCCCGGATCTGCTTCCTTGATCTTCCCCAGGCCGGGCAAAGCGTGATCTGGGCCGGGACGGTCCTTCCACCGCTCGTTCCGGGGGAACGGTTCGCCCTTATGGCCATCGGCCAACTCCTCGGCGGAACCATCAATTCGCGCCTGTTCCTGAATCTGCGCGAGTCCAAGGGATACGCCTATGAGACGTCCAGCGGGCCGGAGTTTTACCGGGGCGGCGGCGCGTTTTCCGTCCGGGCGGTCGTCCGGCCCGAGGTGGTCGCCGCCTCGGTCCGGGAGATCCAAGGCGAAATCCAGCGGCTGACCCGTGAACCGGTCACTCTGGATGAGCTCGAGGAAGCCAAATTCAGCATGATGGGAGGATTCCCCCTGCGCCTCGACCGGTACGATCAATTTTCGGGCTACGTCGCGGCGATGCGGGCGGCCGGAGCCGGCGAGGAGCTTTGGAGCCGATTCATGGCCAACGCCATGGAGGTTGACGCCGAACGGGCGCTCCAGGCAGCCCAAAAATATTTGAGTCAGCCGTTCATCGTCGTCATCGCCGGATCGCGGGCGGCCTGCCGGGAAAGCCTGGCCGACTTCGACGAAGTCGAGATCTATGACGCCCGGGGACAGTGGATAGAGACGATCCGGAAGTAAGGAGAACATGAGATGAAGCTTGTGGAATGCGTCCCGAATTTCAGCGAAGGGCGGGACAAGACGAAAATCGCGGCCATCGCCGGCGAGATCGAAACAGTCCCCGGCGTCAAACTTCTCGATGTGGATCCGGGAGAGTCGACCAACCGGACGGTCGTGACGTTCATCGGGCCGCCGGACGCGGCCGCCGAGGCCGCTTTCCGGGCGATCCGGAAAGCCGCCGAGGTCATCGACATGCGTAGGCACAAGGGCGCTCACAGCCGCCTTGGAGCGACGGACGTCTGTCCCTTCGTCCCCCTTTCCGGGGTGACGATGGAGGAATGCGTCGCCTTAGCCCGAGCCCTCGGCGTCCGCGTCGCCGCGGAGCTGGGCATTCCCGTCTACTTCTATGAGGAAGCGGCCCAATGCCACGAGCGGCGCAACCTCGCGGCCGTCCGCCAGGGCGAATATGAAGGACTGGCTGAGAAGCTGAAGGATCCGGCCTGGGCCCCCGATTGCGGCGAAGCGGTTTTTAATCCATCGGCCGGGGCGACGATCATCGGGGCCCGGGAATTCCTGATCGCCTACAATATCGATCTCAACACCCGCGACCGGAAGCTGGCCTCAGAGATCGCCTTGAATATCCGGGAAAGCGGCCGGGCCAAGCGGGACAAACACGGCGACATCGTCCGGGATGAAAGCGGAGCCGCGGTCAAGGTTCCCGGCCGGTTTTCCCACGTCAAGGCCGTGGGCTGGTACATCGAGGATTACCAGCGGGCCCAGATATCGATTAACTTCACAAATTACAAGGTCACGCCGATCCATGTCGTGTTCGACGACGTCCGGGCCCAAGCCGCGGCCATGGGGCTCCGGGTCACGGGAAGCGAGCTGGTCGGCTTGATTCCGAAGGACGCGCTTATGCAAGCCGGCCGGTACTATCTCGAGCGCCAAGGCAAGAGCTCGGGCGTGCCGGAAAGCGAGTTGCTTCGGATCGCCGTCCTCTCCCTCGGCCTGAGCGACGTCGTCCCCTTCGATCCGGCCAAAAAAATCATCGAATGCCAGGTCGAAGAGTCGAGCGCGAGGCTGGCCGGCCTCAGCCTTCAGGCTTTCGCCGACGAGCTCTCGATGGACTCCCCCGCCCCGGGCGGAGGGAGCGTCGCCGCCTATTGCGCCGCTTTGGCGGCGGCGCTTTCGGCCATGGTCGCCAACTTGACCGTCGGCAAGAAAGGATATGAGAAATCCTGGAGCGAAATGAACCGGCTGGCGTCCGAGGCCCAGGAGCTGAAAGAAGCCTTTCTGCGATATGTCGACTTGGATACGGCCGCCTTCAACAAGGTCATGGCCGCTCACCGGATGCCCCGGGCGACCGAGGAACAGGCCCGCTTCCAGGAAGCCGCCCTCGAAGACGCCACGCGCGAGGCCACCCAAATTCCCTTCGAGGTCCTGCGGAAGTGCGATTTGCTTGTGGATCTGGCCGAACGGGCGGTGAAAAAAGGCAACCGCAATTCCTTGAGCGACGCCGGCGTGGCCGCCCTGGCCGCCCGGGCCGCGGCCGAGGGCGCTTGGTACAATGTCCGCATCAATCTGCCCGGATTGAAGGACGAGGCTTTCCGGAGGTCGACGGCCGCCGAAGCCGGGGAAATCCGCCGGCGGGTCCGTCTCCGGGCCGAAGCGGTTCATAAAAGAATTGAAAAAGGGCTGGAAGAAGTGTAAAAAGAGAATCTATGAGCCCGAAAATCAAGCTTTATACTTCGGGACTTAAAAATCGGCTCTGGGCCGTCATCGTCCTGGTGGGAGCTTATCTCGTTTTTATCGCCCTGGGCGATCTCATCCCCCAATACTGGGATTGGATCGGATTCCGGGCTTTCGAGCGTTCGATCCTGACCCTGGGATTCGTTGTCATCCTGGTGATCTGCCTGAGCGGCCTGGCTCTCAGCGACAAGCTCTCGAGCTTGGCCATTCGGGACGGCCTGACCGGCTTTTACAACGCGATGTACGTGAAAGCCCGGTTGCAGGAAGAAATCGACCGGTCCATCCGCTACAAGTATCCCCTGAGCCTGTTGATGATCAACCCGGACGATTTCAAGGCCTTGAACGACGAATTCGGCCAGGGCGCGGCTGATCAGCTTCTCAAGTCGTTCTCGGCGAAGCTTGGGGAAATCATCCGGGCCTCGGACATCGTCGGGCGGATCGGCGGAGACAATTTCCTGGTGATTCTTCCCCAGACGAACATTCTGGACGCGGCCGCGGTGGCCGAGAGGATCCGCATGGAGACCGCCCTGTCGGATTTTCGGCTTGTGACCCGCCGGGAAAAGGTCTCCCATTTCACGATTTCCGTCGGCGTCTATGGAACGCCCTTGCATAAGCAGACGGCGAACGAGGTGATTGGATTGGCCGACGCCGCCGTCTATCGGGCGAAAAAAGAAGGGAAAAACCGGGTT
>JAAZPG010000259.1 GCA_012797375.1 Acidobacteriota bacterium | reverse complement strand
GGCTGGGAACGCCCCTCGGCGTGGCCGGCGGCCTCTTCCATCTCTTCAACCACGCCATCGCCAAGAGCCTCCTGTTCTTCACCAGCGGCTCGGTTCAACAGGCGACCGGGACGCGGAACCTGGACGAGATGGGCGGGCTGGCCAAACGGATGCCCTGGACGGCCGGGACCAACCTCGTCGGCTCGCTCTCGATCGCCGGCGTTCCCCCGCTGGGGGGCTTTTGGTCCAAGCTCGTCATTATCATGGCCCTGGTCCAAGCGCGGGAATGGTCCCTGGCCGTGATCGCGGTCCTAGCCAGCGTGCTCACCCTCTGGTATTACCTTATCCTTCAACGCAAAGCCTTCTTCGGCAAGCTGGCCGAGCGCTGGGCGCAGGTGAAGGAAGCCCCGTTTTGGATGACGGCGGCCACGGTGATCCTAGCTCTCCTGGTCATCGGGGTGGGCTTGTGGTTTGCCGCCGCCTTCTCCTCCTGGGTCCAGCCGGCCGCGGACGCGCTGGCGAAGGGATTTTAAGCCATGACCTTTCAAATCATCCTTCTCGCGGCGCTGGTTCTGGCCTCGGCCGCGGCCATCCTGGCCAAGGATCTTCTCAAGTCCGCCGTCGCCCTGGCCGTCGCCAGCCTCTTTTTGGGAATCATTTTTTTCCGCATGGGAGCCCCCTACGCCGGGGTATTCGAGATCTCGGTCGTCGCCGGGCTGATCACAGTCCTCTTCATGCTGACGATCGCCTTGACCAAACAGGGCGGGGACGTCCGTGAATCCAAGACCGTGAAAGTCGTCTTTCCGCTCTTCTTCGCCGTCTTTCTCTTGATCGACTTCTTTGTCATGCGGGGGATCCTGGCCCAGGTCCCGGCCCTGGAAGGGGCGGCCGAGGCGGGAACTTTCGGAGACGTTCTCTGGAAGGAGCGCTCGTTCGATCTGATCGGCCAGTTGGCCGTCATCCTGGCCGGCGTCTTCGCCGTCCTGGCCCTCTTCCGGAAAAGGAATCACCATGATCATTAATGAGTGGGTCGTTTACCTCCTGTTTGCCGCCGTGCTGTTCTTTCTCGGCCTCTACTGCCTGCTGACGATGCGCAACCTGATCAAGCTTTTCATCGGGATCGAAGTCATCGGCAAGGGCGTGAGCCTGGTCCTCCTCTCGACGGGCTGGGCCAGACAGAGCATTTTCCTGGCCCAGAGCCTGGTCGTGACGTACATCGTCATCGAAGTCAGCTTGGTGGCCACGGCCCTGGCGGTCATCATCAACCTGTACCGCGTGAATCAGACCCTCGATATCCGGTCGCTGACCCGGCTGAAAGGTTAATCCGACATGAACGGAATCGATATCCTCCTCTCCCCCCCGGTGGCCTTCGTCCTCATCCTGGCCGTGGTCGTCCTGATCTATCTGCTGGGCAAACGGATGGCCCCCAAGCTCACCAGGACCGGCGGCAAGCTGACCTCCTACGCCTGCGGCGAGGACATCCCGGGGACGAAAGTCCAGTTCGGCTACCGGCTCTTCTTCTTCGTCGCCCTGTTCTTCACCATCATGCACGTGGCCGCTCTGGTCATCGCCACGGTTCCGGCCGGAAAAATCGCCTTGTTCGCCGTCCTTTACCTGGCGGTCGTCTTCCTCTCCATTCTGGCCTTGATCACAAGGAGCTGACATGTTCGAACGCGTCATCCGCTGGTCCCGGAAGAAATCGCCGTGGATCCTGCACCTCAACTCGGGCGCCTGCAACGCCTGCGACATCGAGGTCGTGGCCGCGCTCACGCCCCGCTTCGATGTCGAACGGCTCGGCGTCCTTCTGAAAGCCACGCCCCGCCACGCCGACGTCATCGTCGCCACCGGCCCGGTCACCCGCCAGCTGCGGGACCGGATCATTCGGATCTATGATCAGACCCCCGACCCGAAGTTTGTCATCGCCGTCGGGGCCTGTGCCATGTCCGGCTGCGTTTACCGGGGGGCGTACAACATCTGCGGCGGCCTGGACCAAGTCATTCCGGTCAATATCTACATCCCCGGGTGTCCGGTCCGCCCCGATGCCATCCTGGACGGAGTCGTCAAGCTCCTGAATACCCTCTGAGAGAACACCGATGAACGACGAACAAAAAATCGAGAAACTGAAAACCTTCGTCTCCCCCGAGGCCGTCGCCCACCCGGCTCCCCACCGGATTTTCGTCACCGTCGCCCCTTCCGGCCTTGTGACCCTGGTCGAACGGATGAAAGCCGAGTTGGACAACTGGTACGTCATCACGATTTCGGGCGTGGACAAGGGTGAAAGCTACGAAATTCTTTATCATTTCGGGGACACGACCGGCTCGATCACGGTCCGGACGCAGATCCCCAAGGCCGACCCCCGCCTCCCGTCCATTTGCGGTCCGATTCCGGGCGCGGTCCTCTACGAGCGCGAGCTGCAGGACATGTTCGGGATAGCCGTCGATAACCTGCCCGATCCCCGGCCGATGCTCATGCCGGACGACTGGCCCGCCGGGAACTTCCCGCTGCGCAAGGATTGGAAATTCGATCGGCCGGCCGAGGTCATCCCCGGAGGCGAAAAATGAAATTCCAAATCCCCATCGGTCCCCAGCACCCGGCCCTCAAGGAACCGATTTCCATCCGCCTGACGGTCGAAGGCGAGGTCATCAAGGACGCCGACCTCCGTCTCGGCTACAATCACCGCGGCGTGGAGAAGCTGGCCGAGGAAAAATCCTGGATCCAGAACATCTACCTGTGCGAGCGGATCTGCGGGATCTGCTCGCATTCCCACGCCACCTGCTTCGTCCAGGGCGCCGAGAAACTTCTCGAAATCGAGCCGCCCCGGCGGGGCGTCTACCTGCGCTATCTCGTCTCCGAGCTCGAGCGGATCCACAGCCATCTTCTTTGGCTCGGCGTGGCCGGCCACGAAGCCGGCTTCGACACCTTTTTCATGTACACCTGGCGCGACCGGGAGGTCGTCATGGACCTTCTGGAGATGATTTCCGGAAACCGCGTCCATTACGCCATCAACACCTTGGGCGGCGTCCGCCGGGACATCGACGAAACCCTCCGCGGGAAAATCCTCGAGGGCCTCGCCGTTCTCAAGGCCCGGAGCGAATACTACTTCAAGATCGGCGCCGCCGAACCGACCTTCGTCGCCCGTTTGGCCGGCGTCGGCCCCCTGACCAAGCAGCAGGCCATGGATTATTGCGCGGTCGGCCCCATGGCCCGGGCTTCGGGGATCGACCGGGACGTCCGGAAAAACGACCCCCACGACTTCTACAACGAGGTCGAATTCGACGTCGCCACCGCCGACTCCTGCGACGTGCTCGGCCGGACGATCGTCCGGATCAAGGAGCTTTTCGAATCCTACAAGATCTGCGAGCAGATCCTCCAGAAGCTCCCGGACGGGCCGATCGCGGTCAAGGCCCCTCGCCGGGCCAAGCCGGGCGAAGTCGTCAGCCGCTACGAGGCCCCTCGCGGGGAAAACATCCACTACATCGTCGCCAACGGCTCGGACAAACCCGAGCGCCTCAAGGTCCGGGCCCCGACGCTGGCGAACTATCCGGCCACGATCGAGATTCTCAAGCACGGCTTCATCGCCGACGTCCCCCTCATCTTCGCGGCCATCGATCCGTGCATCTGCTGCGCTGAACGGTCAGTGGAGCTGGTCGACGCCCGGTCCGGAGAGGAACGCACGCTCCGCTTCTCGGATCTGCGCCGGATGGCGAACGATCGCGCCCGGTCACTGTCACTGCAAAGGAACGTCGCATGGCCGCTTTGAAAACGATTCTCTACCTCTTGGTTTATCCTGGTTTTCTTTTCCTCTTCGTGTACTCCACGTTCGTCGAATGGTTCGACCGGAAAGTCTACGCCCGGCTCCAAAACCGGATGGGGCCGACCCATACCGGGCGCGCCGGTCTTCTCCAGCCGATCGCCGACATCGTCAAGCTGATGGCCAAGGAAGACATCGTCCCGGACAAGGCCGACAAGAAAGTCTTCACCGCCCTGCCGGTCGTCGGCCTGGCGGTCGTCCTCACGGCCGGTCTTCTCCTGCCCGTTTGGAACATCGACCTGGCCGCGGCCAGCCCGATCTCCTTCCCGGGCGACCTCATCGTCCTGCTGTACCTGCTCAGTCTGCCGACCCTGGTCCTTTTTCTGGCCGGCTGGTCCTCGACCAACGCTTTTTCCATCATCGGCGGGACGCGCGTCCTGACCATGCTCTTTGGTTACGAAGTGCCGCTCTTTCTGGCCGTCCTCTCCCCGGCCGTGCTGGCCGGGTCTTGGCGGATGGCCGAGATCGCCGCCTTCTACCGGGCTCATCCCCTCCTGATCCTGCCCAACCTCATCGGCTTCGGGATCGCCCTGATCGCCGTTCAAGCCAAGCTCGAACGGACGCCCTTCGACATCCCCCACGCCGAAACGGAGATCGTCGGCGGGACGTTCACCGAGTATTCGGGAAAGAAGCTGGCCTTCTTCCGGCTGATGGCCGACGTCGAGCTGGTCGTCGCCGCCGGCCTGCTGGCGACCGTCTTCCTCGGAGGCTTCGGGGGAAGCGTCCTGCCGGCCTTCGTCCAGTTCGTCCTGAAAACGCTCTTCGTCGTCTTTCTCCTCTCGGTCCTCAGGGCCGTGACGGGGAGAATCCGCGTCGACCAGGTCGTCTCCCTCGCCTGGAAGTGGCTCGCCCCGCTGGCCGTCCTTCAGCTTCTGATCGTCATTCTGATTAAAGGGTTTGCATTATGAAGATCGCCGCCTTCCTGCCGGAGCTTTTCCGTCATCTTTTCAAAAAACCGGCCACCCTCGACTATCCCTTCAAAAAGATCGCGGTGCCGAAGGATTTCCGGGGAACGCCGTTCCTCCACCCCGAGCTCTGCATCGTTTGCAAAGCCTGCGAACGGGACTGTCCGGCCGAAGCTATCGAAATCACTTCGGTCAACGAGGCCGAAAAGCGCTTCCGGATGACGATCCACAACGACCGGTGCATCCACTGCGCCCAGTGCGTGGATTCCTGCCCGACCACTCCGGTCAAGGCGATGGAAATGGACACTCTTCATGAAATCGCCGCCTTCGACCGTCATGATCTTAAAAAGTCGTGGGAATACGTCCGCGCCCTGCCGAAGAGGCCGGTCGCCACGCCCGCGCCCGTCAAGCCGGCGGCGGAAACCGCGGTCAAATCAGGGGCGTAATCCCCCGCTCGCGCTGAGATCCTGAGAGCCCCGTTCCCCAGGGAACGGGGCTTTTTTTTATCGACGACCGCCCGGCGTTGCCCGAAGGCCGGGAAATGCCTTATCATGCCAGGGAGGATTCCCCATGAACGAACTCTCTCCGCTCGATTGGAAAGCCGCCGTCGCCGCGTCGATGGATACGGCCGGGAGAGTCGTTGTCTGCGGCATCGGAAACGACCTCCGGGGCGACGATGCCGCCGGGATTCTCTGCCTTCAGAGGCTGCGGAGGGCTCTGTCCGGGAGGTCCGCCGGATCCGCTCCTGTCCGCCCGGTTCTGTTTGTCGACGGCGGAGAAACCCCGGAAAACGAGACCGGAAAGATGCGGCATTTTCATCCGGACCTGGTCCTTCTTATCGACGCGGCCCGAGGAGGCCGGCCCTCCGGAGAGATTTTCACCGTCGATCCGGAATCCATCGCCGACGAAGAAATCTCCACTCACCGTATTTCGCTATCCCTCCTTGTTCGCTACCTGGAGGAAAGCGTCGGGGCGCGCGTTCTCTTTCTCGGGATTGAGCCCGTCTCCACGTCCCTCCACGCCCCGATTTCGGATCCGGTCCGCCGGGCCGTGGACGCGCTGGCGGCGTTTTTAGAGCAAACGCTTTAAACTCCCTCCCAGGGCCGCCGGAAAAGGGCCCCTCTCAACGGCCTGAATCCGGAAAGTTCATAATTTTCAACACGATATCCACAGCCCCCTATTTTTATGCGATATATCTTATTAACTTAAGTGATTAAAAAGAAATGATTTCAAATAAGGATTTGTTTTATCGAAAAAAGATGCCTAAAACGGTGGATATCTCGTTTTACTGCCCTGGCGAGTCCGTTATATCTTCATCGGCATCAAGACATATTTGCTTTCCAGGCCTGTCTCTCCGTCCGGCTGGAGCAGGGCCGCGCTGTTCTCATCCTTGAGCTCGAAACGGATTTTATCCGTTTCAACGGCTCCTAGAAAATCGAGGAAATATTGCGCGTTAAACCCGATTTCAAGTCCTGGCCCCTTGTATTCGACTTCGATCTTATCCCTGGCCTCGCCGATCTCCGGATTAGAGGAAAACAAGCGCAAACGATTCTTTTCGAGGGTGAGTTTGACTCCCTTGGACCGCTCGGCCGAGAATAAAGAAACCCGCTTCACCGCCTCCTCAAACATTTTTTTATTCAGCGTCATGACATGCGGATTTTCCTTAGGGATGACCGCTTCAAAATTCGGGAACTTGCTTTCGATGATCCGGCTGATCAGCGTCCGCCTTCCGCAACGGAAGAAGAGGTTGTTTTCATCCATATCGAATTCAATCTCGCCATCCCCGAACTTCCTGATTTCATTGAGTGTTTTCTTGGCGATGATCACCCGGATTTCCTTGGCGATATCCAAGGAATCCGTTTTCCGGAGAACATACGACATTCTGTGCCCGTCGGTGCTGACAAGCTCCAAGCTTTTCGGCTTGATGACCATCAGAGCTCCGTTCAAGTAGTATCGTTGCTCTTGGG
The DNA here is from genome assembly GCA_012797375.1 of Acidobacteriota bacterium. GTDB lineage: Bacteria > Acidobacteriota > Aminicenantia > Aminicenantales > UBA4085 > JAAZPG01. The sequence continues at coordinate 79 of JAAZPG010000259.1, read as the reverse complement.
CGATAGCAAAAAATACGCGTTCGATCATTCCCCGGAATTCTTCCACCGGCAGCTTAATCTTCTTTTCGAATTTCGCCTC
>JAAZPG010000027.1 GCA_012797375.1 Acidobacteriota bacterium | reverse complement strand
GTTTATCCATTTCCGCATTTTTTTCCCTGATCCGGGGAATTGCTTAAATGGATAACCAGGTTCGGTTTGGCCCGGGAGGAAATCAGGATCGGGCGGCGGATCGAATTAGGGAAATGGATAAACAGGTTCGGATAAGACCAGGCTCCGAATTGACAGGCCGCGTCCCGCCTGTCTTTCACTGCGGACGAAGATGACGGCGGCGGAAAAGCCATAGCCCGATCAGGAAATAGATGATCGTGAGGACGAGGATCGCCATCATTTCAAATCCGATATCGGCCAATCCCGCCTGGAAGTTCAAGATCTTGTTGAAGGCTTTGACCGCCAGAGCCGTCGGCAGGACGTCGTTGGCATAGAACGCCTGGGTTCCGAAATTCAAGAGGAGGATTTTCGGAAGCGGGAACATGCTCTCGGAAAAAAACATCAAGACGAAAAACGGGAAAACTCCGACGGTCAATAGCTCGTAGATCGTTTTCATCCAACCGGCCACGATCAGGCTGATCGCGACGACCGACACCGTCGTGAGCGCTCCGACGAGTAAGAAAAGCCCGATCGAGCCGCCGGTCCGATAGCCGACGGAGAGGGCCGAAAGAAACGTCAGGGCCAGGGCGAACGTCCCGATCAAGACTTGGATCAGGCCGATCGCGCCCAGGTATTCCCAGGGATTGAGCCGGGACAGGGCCAGGCGGACGATCGTCCCCTTGTCGACCTCCTTGATCAGCGAGGCCGCGGCCGTGAACATGATCATAATGATCGCCAGCGCCAGTAAGGCCGGGACATACAGGTCGAAATCGTTGGGGACGCGGCCGGACCCGAGTCCCTCGAACTCGACCGCGGCCGGAAGGTCGATCTTCTTGGCCGCGGCGACGTACGAGTACGTGATGAAATCGGCCAGCGCCGCGGCGACCATGAACCGGGCGCCGGATTCATCGCCGATATTCTTGACCGGCGCCGTCCGGGCTGTTTCCCCCGGCCGGTCTCCCGATTCCGCGATGAAGGCGGAGAATTCCTCCGGAATGACGATGAGAAGGTCCGCGTCCCGGTTTTTCAGCCGCCGCTTGCCGTCCTTGATCGAATCGATCGTCCGGACCTTGAAATACGGCTTCCCATCCGGATAGGCGGCTTGGGTCCAGGCGGCCGTCAGATCGCGTCCGGCCGACGTCTCCCGGCCGCCGTCGGCGGCGACCGGCTTGTCCCGGTCGATAACAAGCAAGCCGTAGCTCGGGCTCGTCGCCCCGAAATAGGCGTACATGACAAAGATGAAAAACGGCCCGAAGACGAGGGCCAGGGACAGGATTTTCCATTCGCGGAGATTTTCCTTGAGCGTCTTTCCCAGGCAGGCGAGGAATCTCGACATAGCTCTACTCCCTCAATCCCCGCCCCGTCAGCTTGATGAACACGTCTTCCAGGGTTTTCGGCCGAATCCTCAGGTTTTCGAGGTGAAGCCCCCGGCTTCGGATGGTCTGGAGCAATCCCGGAAGAACTCCTCCGGCCGCGGCCGAAATGAGCGTCAGGACGTGATCCGTCGTCCTCGCCTCCCCTTCCCCGATCCGAAAGGGGAGATGCGGCAAGAGCTCGGTCCGGACGTCCTCGCGGGTCTCCACTTCGATCAAGTCCCCCTCCCCCAGCCGGTCCTTGATGGCCGCGACCGTGTCCAGGACGAGCAACCGGCCGTGATCGAGGATGCACACCCGGTCGGATAGCTTTTCGGCCTCTTCCATGTCGTGCGTCGTCAGGACCACGGTGACCTTGCCCCGCAGCGATTTGATGTAGTCGCGCACGAGAATCCGGCTTTGGGGATCAAGCCCGGCCTGGGGCTCGTCCAGAAAAAGGAGATCCGGCTCGTGGACAAGGGCTAGGGCGATATTGAGGCGCCGCTGCATCCCGCCGGAAAGCGTCTTTCCAAGCTTGTCTTTTTTATCGGACAAGCCGAAGGCGTCCAAAAGCTCGAGCGATCGTTTCCGGGCCGATTCGCGGTCCAGCCCGTAGGCCCGGCCGGAAAAGACAAGCTGTTCGAGACAGGTCAGCGTCTCCCAGATGACAATGGACTGCGGGGAAAGCCCGACCGTTCGCAATCCTTTAAACGAGGAAGCTTGGACGGGGCGGCCGTTGATTTCGACCGATCCTCCATCGGGCCGGATGAGGCCGGACATCATCTTGATCGTGGTGGTTTTTCCCGCGCCGTTGGGGCCGAGACATCCGAAAATCTCGCCGCGGCGGATCTCTAGGGACAAACCGTCGACCGCGGTCAGGTCGCCGTACCTCTTCATCAACCCGGACAGTCTCAGGGCCGTCGGGGAAATACTCTCGCTCATCCTTCGTCCGCCTTTCCGGGACATTGTACCCCGAATCAGTACCTGTTTATCCATTTCGCCTTTTCCGGCCTTCCCAATCGGTACCTGTTTATCCATTTCCGCATTTTTTCCCCTGATACGGGGAAATGCTGAAATGGATAACCAGGTTCGGATTTGAAGGTTCGGATTTGAGGAAATGCGGAAATGGATAAACAGGTTCGGATTGGATCGGTTCCGAATGGTCAGCGAGGTGGATTAGGAAGGACGAAATCCAGCCGGTCGAAAAGCTTCAGGCCGTACCGATCGGCCCCGCCCGCCCCAAGCTCCAGGACGAACGATCCCGGCCGCGACGGCGCGTAGGACGGGCAAGGATCGCCGGAGCACGGCGGCACATCCCTTTCGATATGGACGATCCGGCGGTCTTCGTCGAGCCAGAGGATGTCCAAGGGAATCAGGGTGTTTTTCATCCAGAAGGCGTGGTAATCCTCTCCCGGCATGAGAAACAACATCCCCTGATCGGGGGCGATCCTTTCCCGGAACATAAGGCCCCGGGCCCGCTCGGCCTCGGTGACCGCCAGCTCGGCCGTCACCGACCGGCCGTCCGGGAAATACACCTTGATGAATTTGTCGGCTCCCCGCGGGGCGCAGAACAGAAACGCCGCGGCGAGCATCCCCGCTCCAGCCGTTCCGAAGTTTTTTTTCACGACGCCTCCCCGCATGTCCCAGTGATCAGCGGGACAAATCTCACGCCAAGCAGAGCCGTCTCGATCAGCCGGCCGCCCTTTTTCCGGATCATCCGCAGCGTCTGCCGGTCCCGCCCCACCGGGATGATCATCCGCCCCCCCTCGGCCAGCTGGCCGGTCAGGGCGTCCGGCACTTGGGCGGAAGCGGCGGTCACGATGACGGCGTCGAACGGCGCTTCCTCGGGCCAGCCCTCCGCCCCGTCGCCGGTCCGAAACCGGATGTTCGCGTAGCCGAGGCGGGAGAGGACCGCGCGGGCCGAGGCGGCCAGCTCAGGAATGATTTCGACGGTCAGCACCTCGGCCGCGAGATCGGCCAGGACCGCCGTCTGATAGCCCGATCCCGTGCCGACTTCCAGCGCCTTGTCCGAGGGCTTCAAGGCCAGAGCCTCGGTCATGAAGGCGACGATGAACGGCTGGGAGATCGTCTGCCGGCCGCCGATCGGCAGCGGCTCCTCCTCCTAGGGG
>JAAZPG010000258.1 GCA_012797375.1 Acidobacteriota bacterium | reverse complement strand
ATCCGCGTTGTTCGGGTTCTGAATGACGGGAAGCCGGAGGAGGGGAGCGGGTGAAGCCGTTGAAAAGAGGCGGCGGAATTTTTTTTCGGCATCGTTTTCTTCCCAGGCTTGAGATAATCATGGGGAAGGCGAGGAAAAGAGCCCGATCAATAAAAAAGAAGCGGGCAGGCCGGTCAGCGCCGATTAAACGGCTGGGAAAAAAGGCGCGGGGAGTTTGATCTGGAAGGAAAACCCCGGCGAACCTTCTCCCGGCCCGGGCTTTGTAAGTTTCCCCGGAAAGAGGCGGGCGTTTTTTTTCGTCGAATCGTCCTATATAATTCAATCCGGAACGAAACCAGGGAAATCATGAAATCAGAGTCGAAACGGAGCCTTCTTCCTTTTACTCGGAGCGTGTGCGGCCTTGTCCGCCGGATTCCACGGGGAAAAGTCATCTCTTACGGGCGGCTGGCGGCTCTGGCCGGGGACGGCCGGCAGGCCCGCCAGGTTTCCTGGATCCTTCACTCGACTTCGGAAAACGAAGGCCTCCCCTGGCACCGGGTGATCAATTCCAAAGGCCGTGTTTCTCTTCCTCCCGAACGCGGCGGGAACGAACAAGCCCGCCGGCTCCGTCGGGAAGGCGTCAAGATCGGCCCCGGAGGAAACATCGACCTCGATAAGTACGGCTGGCGGATGCGTTGGATTTCCGGACGGAAGCCGCCGATTTCCGAGCGCGATCTCGAACGGTTTTAGCCGCCTCGGTTTTTACGGATTTTGAAATCGGACAAAGGAAATCGTTCCCTCGAAAGGAGCGATGAACATCTCTTTCCCAGAGCGCAGGTTTTGTCGGAGGCGTTTTCCCGGAAGTCCCGGGCCCGTCGAGGCTTTCGGCCCCCCCCGGGGCCGGCTCGTTCATCCGTCGCCCAGGCCGAAGCCGGCTTAAGGCTTGGCCGCTTTTTCCCTCCGGAGCTTTTCCCTCGTCTCGACAAACATCGGCTCGGCGTAGGTCGAATCCCAGGTCCGCTCGGCGAAGCTTCTCTTTTCGATAAGCTTGAGGAATCCCTCGAAGTCCCGGAAATAGGAGCCGTAGATGTGAAAGCTGTCGGCCACATCCACGTAGCGTCCAAGGCGGATTTCCTTTCCGGACCGTTCGGCGATCCGGCCGGCGATCGATTTTTGAAGCTCGGTTAAGGCGAACACGTTCATATAAGCGGCCTTGAAGCCGTCGCGCGATCGCCAATGCGTGTTCATGTTGAGGACGAAGCTCCCGCCGTCGCCGGGAAGCAGCCGGCACCAGACCCGCTGAAGGCAGGGAGGATCGTTCGTCGGCGGATCCAGGGCGACGTTCCAGGTGATCGCCTGGGCCCGGCGCGAATGGCCGGAACGGCTGAGCTTTTCGACGAGGGATTCGATCTGGTCGATCACCGCCCCCTCGGTCTCATAGGCGAAAAGCCGCTTGTGGTACGTGTAGGTCCACTTGCCTTCTTCCGGGGCGATCCAATGATCGTGGATGCCGTCGACGACCTCCTGGCGATAGATTTCCAGATCCTCCAGGCCGCCGGGGAACGCCCGATGGATGCGGGGCTCGGCGAACGGCTCCTCGACCACCCACATCATCGTGCAGTCGCGGCTCGGCGGATCGCCGGGCTTGTCGTATTCCGTTCGGACGGCGGCGCCGCCGCGCCAGCACGCCAAAACCGCATTTTCCCAAGCCTCCGGAAGAGTTTTTCCGGTGACGAACAGGGCCGGAATGTCGCCGTTCATTAAGGCCTCCTCGTTTCGGTCTTGTATCACAGCCGTTCCGGAGAATCAATCGCCCGAATCCCGTCATCAAAAAAGTCGCCGAAGGCGGATATATCTTGCCGTTTAAAAATCTTACCGAAGCCGAGAATCGTTGAGAGATCATAAATTATGGGAGTAACGCGCGGCCCGGCGAGCGTCCGCCGCCCGGAAGCGGCGGGCGATTGCGACGATTCTCCGGCCGGAGCGTCTACCCTGTGGAGAAAGCGGGTGTTTGGGAGCGGCCCTCTCTCCGAAAAAGAAGCGGAGCCATGAACGACGATTTCCGCCATCCCCCCGGCCGCCCCTCCCCCCGGGCCAAGAATCCGCCCGGTCCGGCGTCCGCCGGGCACCGAAGCCGGCTCCGTGAAAAATTTCTGAAGGGAGGGTTGTCCGGTTTTCTGGATTACGAGGTCATCGAGCTCCTGCTGACGCTGGGAACGCCCCGGCGCGATTGCCGCGAATCCGCCCGGCTGGCCCTGCGGGAATTCCGGACGCTCCGGGGCGTCCTCGAAGCCGAAACGCACGAGTTGCGGCGGATCCCGGGCATCGGCTCGGCCAATGTCTTCGGCATCCGGCTCATTCAGGAGGTGGCCCGCCGTTTCCTGAAAGACCGGATGCTCCGCCGCCCCTACTGCCGTTCCGCCCGGGAGGTGTTCGAATACCTTTATCATACGATGCGCGACCTGAAAAAGGAGAATTTCAAAGTTCTTTTTCTGGATGCCAAGAACCAAATTCTCGAGGAGAAGACGCTCTTTGAGGGTACCGTGGACTCCAGCGCCGTCTACCCCCGGGAAATCATGAAGGAGGCCCTTCGCTTCAACGCGGCCGCCTTGATTTTCGCCCATAATCATCCCTCGGGCGATCCCGAGCCGTCTTTTTGCGACCGGGAAATCACCAAGGAGCTGGTTTTCGCCGCCCGGGTCATGGGGCTTAAGGTCCTTGACCACCTCATCATCGGCAACAATCGCTATTTCAGCTTCGCCGACCACGGCTTGATCTCCGATTATGATCTCCTCTTCCACTCGGTCCAGGCGAAAACCGGCGCTGGAGGCTGACCCCTTCATTTCGCCCGCGAGGTGGATTAAACTGGCAGGCAGGAGGGCCTTTTCGGCCCGAGCAGAGACGACGCGGAGGAATTGCGATGAAACCAATCGTTGAAATTGCGGCCAAGCTGGGCCTTGATCCGGGGAATCTGGTTCAATTCGGAACCTACAAAGCCAAGGTGGATCCGGCGGCCGGGCCGCCCGGCCGGCCGGCGGGGAAGCTTATCCTCGTCACGGCCATGACGCCCACGCCGGCCGGAGAGGGCAAGACGACGACGGCCATTGGCTTGGTCGATGCCCTCACGCGGGCCGGGAAAAAAGCCCTCGCGGCCCTGCGCGAGCCATCCTTGGGGCCTGTCTTCGGGATGAAGGGCGGGGCCACCGGCGGGGGAAAAGCCCGGGTCGTCCCCGGCGAAGACATCAACCTTCATTTCACCGGGGACCTTCATGCCGTCTCCTCCGCTCACAACCTGCTGGCGGCCCTGGTCGAGAACCGATTGCATTTCGACGGGCCGGCGGGACTCCTGGACGGCCGCAATGTTTATTGGAAGCGCGTTGTGGACATGAACGACCGGGCTCTCCGGCAAATCATTATCGGCCTGGAGGACACGTACGGCGGAATGGCCCGGGAATCCGGCTTCGATATCACCGCCGCCTCGGAAGTGATGGCCGTTTTCTGCTTGTCGCGGGACTTGGCCGATCTCAAGGCCCGGCTGGGGCGGATCGTTGTCGGCTGCGGCCTCGATCTGAAACCGGTGACGGCCGCGGCTCTGAAGGCTCCCGGGGCCATGGCCGCTCTGCTGCGGGATGCCCTGCGGCCGAATCTTGTCCAGACGCTCGAGGAAACACCGGTCTTTGTCCACGGCGGGCCGTTCGCCAACATCGCCCATGGGGCCAACTCGGTGATCGCCACCGGGCTGGCCCTCCGGCTGGCGGATTATGTCGTCACTGAATGCGGATTCGGCTCCGATCTCGGAGCGGAGAAGTTCTTCGACATCGTGGTCCGCTCCGGAGCCGTCCCCCCGCCTTCGGCCGTGGTCATCGTCGCCACCCTGCGTTCGCTCAAGTATCACGGCGGAGTGAAGCTTGACGCCCTTCTTCAAGAAAACATCGCGGCCATGGATAACGGGTATGCCAACCTTCAAGCTCATGTCGATATTGTTCGCCAATACGGCTTGCCCGTGGTCGTGGCCCTGAATCGGTTCCCGGCGGACAGCTCGGCCGAGATCGCCGCCTTCACCGCCCGGGCCGCCGCCGACCGGCTGCCGTACGCCCTCAGCGACGTGTTCGGCGCCGGCGGTCCGGGCGGCCTGGATCTCGCGGCAAAGGTCGTGGAGGCCGCGTCCTCCGACGCCGGCGAGTTCAGGTTTCTCTATCCCTTGGAGGCCTTGATTCCAGAGAAGCTGGAGGCGATCGCCCGGCGGATTTACGGGGCCGACCGCGTCGTTCTGGAATCCCCGGCCCGGAAAAAACTGAAACGGTTCGAGGACAACGGATTCTCCGGGCTCCCGGTCTGCGTGGCCAAGACGCAGTATTCGCTGTCGGACAACCCCAAGCTCCTGGGCCGGCCGAACGGCTTCCCTCTGACCGTGACCGATCTCTCGATCAGCGCCGGGGCCGGATTCGTGGTCGCTCTCTGCGGGGACATCATGACCATGCCGGGGATGCCGAAAAGCCCCGCGGCCGAGCGGATCGATGTTTCCGACGACGGCGTTGTCTCGGGCATTCTCGGCTGAGCGGGTTTTACTCCCGGCGGCGAATGTGATAAAAGGAAACGAGAAAAAAGAGGCGGTTCGAGCGTCCTTTAGGATGTGCGGCCCGGTCCGGAGGATCCCATGAAAGACGAAGAGCAGAGCCCGCGCGACGTGTCCCGGGGCAAGGCCATCGAAGCGGCTGTTTCCCAAATCGAAAAGCAATTCGGCAAGGGTTCGGTCATGAAGCTCGGCCAACGCGACGCGGCCCAGAGAATCGAGGCCATCCCGACGGGATCCATCGCCTTCGACCTGGCCCTCGGCATCGGCGGATTTCCCCGCGGACGGGTGGTCGAGGTGTTCGGCCCGGAAGCCACGGGCAAAACGACCCTGGCCCTCCATGTCATCGCCGAGGCCCAGCGCCGCGGCGGCCAGGCGGCCTTCATCGATGCCGAGCACGCCCTGGATCCGACCTACGCCGGAAAAGTCGGCGTCGACATCGACAACCTCCTCATCTCCCAGCCCGATTACGGCGAGCAGGGCTTGGAAATCGCCGAGGTTCTGGTCCGCAGCGGGGCCGTGGACGTCGTCGTCGTCGATTCGGTCGCGGCCCTCGTTCCCAAGGCCGAGCTGGAAGGCGAGATGGGCGACGCCCATATGGGGCTTCAAGCCCGGCTGATGAGCCAGGCTCTCCGGAAGCTGACGGCCATCGTCGCCCGGTCGAAGACCTGCTTCATCTTCATCAACCAGATCCGGGAAAAGATCGGATTTTTCCTGGGGAATCCCGAGACCACCACCGGCGGGCGGGCTCTCAAGTTCTACGCCTCCCTCCGGGTCGACGTCCGGCGGATGACGGCCATCAAGGAAGGGGACCAGGTCATCGGCAACCGGGTTAAGGTTAAGATCGTCAAGAACAAGATGGCCCCGCCCTTCCGGGACGCCGAATTCGACATCATCTACGGCGAGGGCATCTCGCGGGAGGGCGACCTCGTCGACATGGGGGCCAACGTCGGCTTGGTCGAGAAGTCGGGGACCTGGTATTCCTACAAGGGCGAGCGGATCGGCCAGGGCCGGGAGAACGTCAAGAAGCTCTTTAAGGAAAACACCGCCCTGGCGGCCGAATTGGACGCCGATATCCGCCGGAAAGTCGGTCTCGGCCAGCCGGAGGCGGAAGAAAAAGCCCCCGTCGAGCAGAAGCCGGCCCGGGCTCCGGAAAAGACGTCCGAACGGCGAAGCCGCTGAGCCGGCTCTTCCCCGGAAAAAGGAGGGGAGGCGGAACGGCGGGAGGAGGGAGCGGATGGCCCGGAATGCGTCTTCGCGTTCCAAGAAAAGCGGTCTCGGTCCCGGAAGCCTCGTCCATGTCGGCCGGCGGAAAATCGACCGGCCGCGCATCACCCTGATCGATTACGACAACGGACATTTCCTCGAGAAGGAAGTCGCGGCCCTCGAGGAGTGTTTGCCTTTCAACCTGACTTCCACCGTGACGTGGATCAACGTCGACGGCGTCCACGATCCGGACGTCGTCGAAAAATTGGGACAGGCTTTCGGCCTCCACCCCTTGATTTTGGAAGACATCATGACGACGTCCCAGCGCCCCAAGCTGGACGACCTCGAAACCTCGTTCTATTTCGTCGCCCGGATGATCGAGCTCGGCGGCCAAGGCCGGGAGCTCGTCACCGAACAGCTGAGCCTGGTGTTCGGCCGGAATTTCGTCCTGACGTTCCAGGAGGCTCCGGGCGACATGTTCGATCCGGTTCGTGAACGGATCCGAAACGGCAAGGGCCGCATCCGGAAGCTCGGCCCGGATTACTTGGCCTACGCCCTGCTGGATGCCGTCGTCGATCATTATTTCGTCGTTTTGGAAACCCTCGGCGACCGGATCGATACGCTCGAGGAGGAGCTCGTTCGCGATCCCCGGGAAGAGACGCTCCACGCCATCCACGCTCTCAAGAGAGAGATGTTGATCTTCCGCAAGGCGGTCTGGCCGCTGCGGGAGGTCGTCGCCGGGATCGAACGGACGGAAACGCCGCTGATCCAGCCCTCGACGAGCATCTTCTTCCGCGATGTCTATGATCACATCATCCAGGTGATCGACAACGTCGAGACATACCGGGACATGCTGGCCGGGATGCTGGAGACGTACTTGTCGAGCATGTCGAACCGGATGAACCAGGTCATGAAGATCTTGACGATCATCTCGACGATCTTCATCCCCCTGACGTTCCTCGTCGGCGTCTACGGGATGAATTTCGAGCATATGCCCGAGCTCAAGTGGCGTTTCGGCTATTTCCTCATCTGGGGCGTCATGATCATCCTGGGCCTTGGCCTCGTCCGGATCTTCAAAAGGAAAAAATGGTTCTAGGCCGCCGCCGGCCGGAGCGAAGGAGCGTCCGATGAAAGTAAAACAGATCGTCATTCTCGTCCTGGTCGGCCTCGTGATCGTCCTGATGATCCAAAATTCCGTGCTCGTCAAGTTCCACCTGCTGTTCTGGCCCGTTTACGCGCCGCTGTTCTTCCTCGTTTTGGGCATCCTGGCCGTGGGGTTGATCGTCGGCTTCCTGGCGGCGAAGGCGGGGCGGAAAACGCCGCCGAAACCGGTTTCAGGCCGGGAGGAGAAGCCCGCGGCCGCAACGAAGACCGGTCCGCCGACCGATCCGGAAAAATGAAGGCGTTCTTCACTCATCTGAAAACCCGTATTTTCCGGGGTTTTCT
>JAAZPG010000257.1 GCA_012797375.1 Acidobacteriota bacterium | reverse complement strand
CTCCCCGCCGGCGCCGGCCGCCGTCGGCGGGCCGGTGTTCCGCCCCCGCCTCCGCCGCTTCATCGTCCATGTCGACATCGACGCTTTTTTCGCCGCCGTGGAGGTCCTCCTGAATCCGGCCCTGAAAGGCAAGCCGTTGATCGTCGGCGGCCTGCCCCACGAGCGCGGCGTGGCCTCGACCTGCTCCTACGAAGCCCGCCGCTACGGCGTCCACTCCGGCATGGCCCTGCGGACCGCCGCCAAGCTTTGTCCCCAGGGCGTCTTCGTCCGCGGCAATTCCCGGGTCTACCAGTCCTTCTCGGAAAAGTTTTTCGAGGTCCTCGGCCGCTTCACGCCCGACGTCGAGGCGACGTCGATCGACGAGGCGTATCTCGATTTCACCCGCTGCCGCCGGCTCTATTCCTCCTTTCCGGACGCCGCCCGGGCCCTCAAGGCCCAGGTCGAGCGCGAGACCGGCCTTTCGGTTTCGGTCGGGGTCGGACCGAACAAGATCCTGGCCAAGCTGGCCGCGGGGCGGGCCAAGCCCGGCGGATATTTCGAGATCGAGGCCGGCCGGGAGGAGGAGTTTCTCCGCGACGTCGACATCGACCGGCTCCCCGGCATCGGGCCCAAGACCCAGGTCGTCATGCGGATGCTCGCCATCCGGAAAATCGGCGACCTCTGGGGCCTGCCCCCGGCGACGCTTCATTCCCTCTTCGGGTTGGGCGGGGACGAGATCTACCTTCAATCCCGCGGCCTCGACAACCGGCCCCTGGCGATCGAGGCCGGCCCCAAGTCCATTTCCCGGGAGACGACCTTTCTCCAGGATCTCTGGGACAGCCGGCTTCTCCTGGCCCACCTGGCTTATCTCTGCGACCGGCTGGCCCTGGGCCTGCGCCAAGGCCGGTTCTACGCCCACATCATCGAGGTCAAGGCCCGCTACGCCGACTTCCGGACCGAGGTCCGTCGCCGCCTGCTCGTCGTTCCGCGCCGGGAAATGACGGACGTCTACCGGATCGCCCGGGAGCTTTTCCTCGAGCTGTGGGGCGGGTCGCGCCTGCCTCTCCGGCTCGTGGGGGTCAAGCCCTCGGATTTGACCCGGGTCCGGCCGCTGTCTCTCTTCGAGCCATACTCCGACCGGCCGGAACGGCTGGGCGCGGCCGTCGACCGGGTCCGGGAGAAATTCGGGTTCGGCTCCGTCCTGACCATCCGGGAAAAGATGCTGGACGAAGTCTACCCGGAGGACCGGGACCGCGGGTTCGTCCTTAAAACGGCTTCCCTGACCCGGTGAGCCCATGTTTCTCCCGCTTCGCGTCCACTCCGCCTTCAGCCGGGGGCGGGGAGGGGCGGCTCTCGACGAGCTGGCCCGGGCCTTTGCCCGGGACCGCCTGCCGGCCGGCGCCCTGACCGACATCGAAAACCTCTACGGCTGGCCCCAATGGAAGCGGGCGGCGGCGGGGGCCGGGTTTTCGCCTCTCTTCGGCTGTGAGATCGAAATCGGCGGCCGAACGTTCCTCTTCCTGGTCCAAAACCGGGACGGCTACGGAAACCTCATGGAGATCCTCAACCGCCGCCGGATCCGGGAAGGCGACGGGACCGTCGGATTGGCGACGGTCTGGATCCCGGGGACGGGGGAAGGAAGAAAGCCGGAGCGGAAGAACGTCTCCTCGGATGCCGGAAGAAAAAACGAGCCCGGGGGCGACGGTCCGCCGCCTGAGCCGCTGGACGTCGAGGCGCTGTTTTCATCGCTGCGGGCCGGCCCGGCGGCGGCCGACCTCTATGTCGGGGTGGATTTCTTCAACGCGGCCGCGGCCCGGGCCGCGGCCGAGGTCCACCGCCTTCCGCTCGTCTGGGCCGGTCCGCTGAAGTACGTCCGGGCCCCCGAGCGGCTCGTCCTCCTCCACGCCTTCGAGAAAAAGACCCCGTTTCCCCCGGCCTGGGAGAAGCTCCGCCGGACGGTCCGCTGCTTCGGCCCGGAGCAGGAAGCCCTGGCCCGGAAGAGATTCGGGGCCGAGATAGAGTCCGCCTTCCTCCGGACGCACGAAATCGCCGGGAAATGCCGGTTCGATTTCCGGGACGTCGTCCCGCCGCTCCCGGCCGACTTGTTTCCCTTCCGCCTTCGCGATGAGGTCATGTCCCGCCTTCGGCGGCCGGGGGATCTGAGCTGGGCCGAGCGCGAGCGGGCCCTCCGGGAGCTGGCCGTCGTCGAGCGCTCGGGTTTCGGCCCGTACTTCCTGATCGTCCACGACATCGTTTCCTTCGCCCGCAAAAACGGCATTCTCCACAACCTCAAGGGCTCGGGGGCCTCGTCGTTCCTGGCCTGGCTGCTGGGCATCTCCCACGTCAACCCGGTGGCCTTCGACCTCTATTTCGAGCGCTTCCTCAACAGCGGACGGGCCGATCCGCCCGACTTCGATCTTGACTTCGACTCCCGCCGCCGCGACCGGGTCCTCGCCTATGTCCTCGAGCGCTACGGCCGGGGCCGGACCGGGGCGGCCTTCGTCTGCGCCCTGAAAAGCTACGGCGCCCGCTCGGCCCTCTACGAGACCGCCCGGGCGTTCGGCCTGCCGCCGACGGAGGCCCGGGCGTTGAGCCGGAGGGCGCCGTATTATGAAACGCCGGAGTACATGAAAAAAAACGCCGCTCCGGCCGGATGCCTGGACATCTGGAAGGCGGCCGCCGAGCTGGCCGGCGTTCACCACGAGGTCTCCCTCCACGTCGGGGGCGTCATCTTCACCCCCGCCCCGGCCGACCGCCATCTTCCTCTGGAACATTCGGCCAAGGGCGTCCTCATGTCCCACTACGATCGGGACGCGGTCGAGGACCTTAAGCTCATCAAGCTCGACCTCCTGTCGGTCCGCGGCCTGGCGGCCATTTCCGAGACGAAAACCCGCCTCGGCCTCGGCGACCTTCCCCCCGGCGACCCGGCGGCCTACGGCCTCCTCAAGAAAGCCGGGACGATCGGCTGCTTCCAGGTCGAAAGCCCGGCCATGATGAATCTTCTCCGCCGGATGAAACCCGGCGACATCCAGGACCTGACCCAGGCCCTGGCTTTGATCCGGCCCGGGCCGACGGAATGCGGGATGAAGGAGAGCGTCCTCCGCGTCCGGGAGGAGGGCGGGGGGACCTACCGCGATCCTTTCCTGGCCGGGATCCTGCCCGAAACGGGCGGCGTCCTCCTCTACGAGGAACAGATCATGCAGATCGCCGAGCGGACGGCGGGGATGCCGCCGGAGGAGGGGGATCTCCTTCGGCGGAGCCTCAAGCGCCGGGGGAACGGGGCGGCTCCCGATCCGCTCCGGGAAAAGTTTTTCCGGGAAGCCCGAACCCGCGGCTACACGGGGGCCGAGGTGGAGAAGCTCTGGGGGATGATGGAGAAGTTTTCGTCCTATGCCTTCAACAAGGCTCACAGCGCGTCCTACGCCTTCATGGCCTACCAGGCCGTCTATCTCAAGGCTCATCACCCGGTCCCGTATCTGGCCGCCGTGCTCAACGCCGGAGGCGGCTATTATCGGACGGCCGCGTATGTCGAGGAGGCCAAGCGCCTCGGACTGGCCGTCCGCGGCCCCGACGTCAACCGGAGCGAGGGCGGCTTTTCGGCCGAGGATGGGGCGATCCGGGTGGGTTTCGGCTCGATCAAGAATCTCTCCCTCCGGACGGCCGGGAAGATCGTGGAGGAACGGACGGCCGGGGGGCCGTTCGCCTCGCTCGATGATTTCGTCGCCCGGGTCCCGGCGGGCAAGGCGGAGCTCTTTCTCCTGGTCAAGGCCGGTGTTTTCGACGGGATCGAGATCCGGCGGACGCGGCAGGTCCTCCGCTACGTCCAGGGGATCGAGGGCGTCGAACCGCCGGCCGACATCGAGCCCCGGGAAAAAGCCAAGCTCCTCCTCGAGTCGCTCGGCTTCAGCCCAGGCGGCGATCCGCTGGATCTCTACGAAGGCGTGAGGCCCGGCCTCCGCATCCGCGATTTGCGGAAGCGGACGGGGGAGACGGTCGAATTGGTCGTCCGGGTCGTGGACGCCCGGGGGAAAAAGGTCCGCGGCGGGATCAAGTATTTCTATCTCTTCGAGGACGAAACCGGCCTTCTCGAGGGCGTGGGCGACCGGATGTGCCTGGCCGCGGGCGAGCCGCCGGTCTGCTGCCTGCGGGGCGAGCCCCGGGCCGACGGCCGGGGCGGAATCAAGATCCAGAACTGCGAGTTCCTCCGGTCGTTTTGACCTTCAGGGGAAGTTTTATTCTTTTTCCAACAGCAACGCCACCCAGTAGATGGTTTTTCCTTTTTTCGAATCGGTGTGTGGAAATCCGATTAAAATCGGTTCGGCCGGGCGGAGTCCGATGATCTCATCCAACAGGACCGTTTGTTGATCAGGGGAATATGAGCCGGCAGATGAACGCATTGTGAATCGCGCTTTAAAAATCCAGGCGTCCTCCCGGAGAGACAGACAATAGAGGCCAAAATCGACCGCGTCCGCAAGCAGACGATCGCCGACGGTCTTTGAAAATGTTCCGCCCCGGCCGGAGAAGGCGTCTTGTTCGAACCAAACGGTCGGGAGCCCTTGAACAAGCTCGCTTCCGCATTGAAACTTGAAATTACGTTTGATGAGCGCCGGGATCGCGTCTTTATCGAATTGATCGGCGCCTTGGAGTTTAAAAGAACGATGCTGTCGGGAAATTGCGACGTCACAACTCCGCCGACCTGGGTTCCGATGATGTGGCCCTTTCCGTCCGAACCACCACTGACGACCGTCACAATCGTCGGATCGGACTTGAACAATAAGGCGGTGGTTTGAATATTTTCGTCTTCCGAAGCGACGACCGAGGCCTGAACCAAAAATAGCATCACGATGGAAAGGCAGAAATACTTCCTCTCTTTCATGGGCGACCTCCTTTTCTGCCGAATTCCAAAAATCCCTTGAACCGATTACAAGGGTCAACTCGAATACACGCAAATGTTCGAAAAATTCCCCGATTTTGACATACCGGCTCAAAACCGCTTATATTTCGTGTGCCTTCAGGGCGTTTGGAAAGGGGGATCGTTTCCCCGCGAGGAGGCCGATCATGGACGTTTTCGAAGCGATCAAGGCCCGCCGGGCGTACCGCTCGCTGGCGCCTGTTGAAATCACACCGGAGCTGATCGCGGATCTGGCCCGCTGCGCCCGGCTGGCTCCGTCCTGCAACAACAACCAGCCCTGGCG
>JAAZPG010000256.1 GCA_012797375.1 Acidobacteriota bacterium | reverse complement strand
GGAGGATGGGATCGGGTCCCCGGAATACCGGACGAAGCGTGAATTCATGAAACGGCTGACGGCGATGATGCGGCGGATGGGAGCGGAGGGGCTGGCCCGCCAGTACGAATGGGGATCGTTGAAAAGCCAGCCCAATGCCATGAAAAGGATCGCCTCCGATCCCGACCCGAGGGCCGGGCTGACCGCCGTCGATTTCCGGGCGGGGATGGCCTTGACGCCCCTCAACCCGCAGTGCCCCGTCGATTTCAAGCTCATTCTCCGGGGGCTCGGGCGGGGCCGGCTCGTCCAATTCGACAAGGGCGATCTTCGGAAGCTCGAGCGTTTCGCCGGAGAACACGCCGGCGACTTCGCCGATCTTCGGCCGGCCCTGGAGGAACTGAAGCGGGAGGACGCGGCCTACCGCGATTCCCTTGTCGATTGGACGCATCATCATGTCCGGCTGTTTTCCGGCCGCCTCCGCCGGCGGATCATGGCCGGATTCCGCGAGAGCTGGCGGGTCCGGAACATCACCGACGACCGGACGGCCTCCGTCTTGGCGAAAAGCGGAGTCCTCTCCCTTCTTTTCCTCGGAGCGCCGGGACTGGCCCTGGCTTCGCCGCTCTTGTTTGTTTTCGCCTGGCCGGGGCGGATTTGGTGGAAGTATCCGCTCTGGCTTCTTCCGCTCATTCTGACTCCGCTCGTCCGAAAAATCTGGGGCCGGGACGATTTTCGCCGCCATTGCGGCCGGATGCTCACGAGTCCCCGCTACATCCTGCGGGCGGGGCGGGCCCGGATCGCCGAGGCGATGATCCGCTGGGTCCGGACGGGCCGGGCCTCCGAGGAGCGCGCCCGGAACATCTCCTCCGCTCCCTGGCGGTATTACGCTCAGCTGCCGTTTTCCCTCTTGCCGCCCGGCTTCCACCGTTTTTTGACCGAGAAGGCTTACTTCAAGGAACGGATCCGGGCCCTTTTTATCCAGCCCGCGCGGCTTCTCGTCCGGCCGGCCGAGCGGGAGCGCTGGATGATCGGGATGATCGACCAGGGCGGGAAAAACGGCCTTCTGACGGCTCCCGAGGTTGAGCGCATCAAGGCCCAGGTTAAGGAGCCGTACATCCAGAAATATCTCAAGAGCCTGGCCGTCCATGCCGCCACCCTGTTCGTCTCGGAAACCGTCTTTCTCGTAGCGGCAGTCGTCTACGTCCTGGCCCATCCGGAATTGACCTGGCAGGCGGCGACGCTCCGCGCCGGGCTCATCATCGGCGCCTTGAACCTCCTGCCGGTTTCGCCGGGATCCTTGGTCCGGGGATTCTACGTCGTCGGCCTGATGATCAAGGAGCGGAACTTCAAGGACTACAACATCGCCCTCGGGGTCAGTTTTCTCAAGGTTTTCGGCTACTTGGCGTTCCCGATCCAGATGACATACCGGTATCCCGACCTGGCCCGGTTCATGGCCGGCCATTGGGCCAACGAGGCCGTCCACCGGGTTCCGGTGTTCGGCGAGAAAGGCGCCTGGCTGGAGCATTTCGTTTTTGACGCGTTCTACAATTTCCCGCTGACCCTGCGCCGGAGGATCAGGACGCGGGCGGAAAGGCGGGCCGGGGAGCCGAAAAAATCCTGGACGACGCCGCTCCTCGCCCTGGCTGCGGCCGTCGTTCTGGGCGGCCTGGGGGCCGGCTTCGCGGCCGTCGCCGGGGGGGCGCCGTCGTTCAACCGGACCTGGGGCTTGGCGGTCTGGGTGCCGGTGCTGGCCGGGGCGGCGATCGCCCGGGCGGCCTCCGGCTTTCAAATCGGGGCGCGCGTCCTTCGGGGAATGACCGGCGGCGCGCTTCTCGGGGCGTTCGCCGGCCTCGCCTCCCATATCGCGGCCCTCGCCCCGTTTTTCGGCGCGGCCGCCGCCGCGGAAAACGTTCCCCCGGTCTTGGCCGCGGCCAAGTCGGGAGTCACGCTGATGCTGCTGTTCGGCGTCCTTGGTCTCGGAGGCGCGCTCTTCGCCGAAACGCGCCGTCCTTGAACCGGGCGGATCAGAACCGGTATTCGAGCCCGAAGACCGGGAGGATCGGCGCCTGCGGGACGATGTCCTGCCTGTTTTCGACCCGGTTCCAGTAATAGCGGGCGATGTTTTCCCGGTCCAGGAGATTGACGACGCTGAGGTAGGCCAAGAGAACGGATGTCCGGAACCGGAATTCCCGGTCCACCCGCAGGCTCACCGAGCTGTAATCCGGGTAACGGGTCGAATCGAGCCGGGTGACGTCGAGGACGGCGGCGTTCAGGGCCGTCGACCGGGCGATGTCATAAGGCGTGTACGGAACGCCGCCGGCCAGATCCCAGCGCAGGCCGAGATTCCATTTCCGGGCGATCCGGACGCCTCCGATCATGGTCAGAACATACCGGTTGTCGTTCAACCGGTCGCGCCAGCGGCCCAGGGCGTCGCGGAACCGGGACCGGAACAGGCTCGCTCCGGCGAAGAGATGCCACGTTCCGCCGGGCTTCTTTTCCGCCGTGATTTCCAAACCCCGGGCGGCGGCTTGACCGTCGTCGGTCACCGTCGTGAACGAACGGTACACGCCGTAATCAAGGCAGAGGTCGAAGACGGAAAATTCCGGGTCCTCGGGAGTCACCGGCAGACGGCGGTACTGCTTGTCGTAGACATCCAGGGTCCAGCGGAAGTCCTTCGA
The DNA here is from genome assembly GCA_012797375.1 of Acidobacteriota bacterium. Lineage (GTDB taxonomy): Bacteria > Acidobacteriota > Aminicenantia > Aminicenantales > UBA4085 > JAAZPG01. Next base: position 189 of record JAAZPG010000256.1, on the reverse strand, counting down.
GACGTCGTGGGAGACGCCGAAAAGGAAATGGACGGCCGTCGGATTGCGGTTGTCGCGGACGGCCGGCGTGATCCCAAGAACGGCCGTCGGAACCGCCTGGCGGAAGATCCCGGCCGCGGCCTTAAGCACCAAGCGGGGACTGACCGCCCACGCGGCCGAAAGCCGCGGGGAAACCTCGGCCGTCCGGTT
>JAAZPG010000026.1 GCA_012797375.1 Acidobacteriota bacterium | reverse complement strand
CGGGCCGAAGGCGCTGATAGACGTCCGGCGCGGCATGATCCCGGAAGAATCCCGCCGGGTGCTTGATTTTATAGCTCAGGGCGTATTAATCCGACCAAGTCCTTGATTCCCCCCGTAGCCAAGCGGATGACCGCGTCCAGGGCGACCGTTTTGGCCGCGTCCAATCCCCGATTCTCAGCCAGGAGCGCTTCGGCCGCGTCCAGGGCGTCGCGATACCCCCCCCCGGTTCAGGGCTTCCGAGGCCTGAGCGAGCTTCCGGGCCGGAGTCGCCTGAAGCGGAACCTGAACGGCTGACGCTGGTGTCGAAGGAACCATCTCGGCCGGAACGGACGGAACGGCTCCGGCCGGCGATCGGTCGGTCGCTTTTCCCGTCTCCGGCCGGAACGTCCCGGCTGGAAGCGGCGGAGCGTTATTCGCGTCGCTTCCGAGGATTCCCTTTGCGGAAATCTCCACTTTGAGCGATCCGCCCGCCCGGGCGGCGACCGGGGCTTGTTTCCGGGACGAACGAAGGAGGATCGCGGCAAGGACGGCGACAAGCCCCATCATGAGCCCGACGGCGAGAAGAAGCGGCTTCCGTCGGGAGGAAGGCGAAGGCGACGACCTGGGCGAGGGTCCAGCGGATCCCGGAGGCCGGGAGGGATTCATGGTCATTCACGAAACAGCGGCCGGGATGCCGCCGATCTTCACGGCTTCTCCTCCGGAAACGGAGGAATCCGGACAGTGTCGTAGGGCCGGACGGCCGGAGCGTCGCCCGGTTCCTTGAACGAAGCGACGACGACCGTGATGTTGTCGTCCCCGCCGGCGGCCTTGGCCTCGGCGATCAAGGCGGCACAGGCCGCCTTGGGGTCCGGGTGTTTTCTTAAAACCCGGGACATTCGTTTTTCCATCACCAGGCCGTAGAGGCCGTCCGTGCAAAAAAGGAAAACGTCGTCCCCGCAGGCTTCCACGTCGAACGTGTCCACGATCACGTTTTGTTGATATCCCAGCGACCGGGTGATCATCGAGCGGAACGGCGATTGCCGGATTTCCTGTTCGCTGAGAAGACGGCGGCGCCGCTGTTCCCCGGCCCAGGAATGGTCTTCGGTCAGCTGGCGGAGATCCCCGCCGCGGAAGAGATAAGCCCGGCTGTCGCCGACGTTGGCCAGGAAGAGGCGCTCCCCTTTCCCGATCGCGGCCACCAGCGTGGTCCCCATCCCGGCGTAAACCGGCTCCCGGGAAGCCCGTTCGAAGATGAGCCGGTTGGCTTTCCGGAAGACATCGTCCAGATACGACCGGGGATCGACGCCGTCCACGCGCTCGATCTCCTCCCTCAGGATCTGGACGGCCATGGCGCTGGCGACCGCTCCGCCGGCGTGGCCCCCGATGCCGTCGGCCACGGCCAAGAGAAACGCCGCCGGCTCCGACCCGGCCGGCGCCGAGGACAGATCCAAGCAAAGGAAATTATCCTCGTTGACTTCCCGGACACAACCGGCGTCGCTTTGCCCGAACGCTTCGATTCTCGGATACACCGGGCCTCGTTTCGGAACGCCTCAGCTCTTCTTGAATATCAGGACGGTGCGACCCAGCTCGATCACGACCCCGTTTTTCAACGGCGTCAGGCCGCTGATCGCCCGGCCGTCGACCCGGGTCGGATTCGTCGCGCTTTCGTCGGCGATGGTGAATTCTTTCTTCGCGTTGTCATAATAGATCGAGGCCTGCTCCTTGGAGACGGTGTCGTCATTGATTTCGATCTCGTTTTTCCGGCTCCCGGGACGGCCGATCGTCGTCACCTGCCGGTGGAGGGGGAACTCCTTCCCCTTGTCCGGACCCTTTTCGACGATGATGTCGGCTCCCAAATTGAGAAACACCCGGGTCTTGGCCCCCCCCGGCGCGGCCGCGGGCGCCGCCGGGGGAGGAGCGATCCGGGTCGTTTTAGATGGATCGACCGGGGCCGCCGGCCGGATGGTTTCCTCGGCGGCCGGACGCGGCTTGGGCTTCGTCAGGAGAATAATGAAGACGATCAAGAGAAAGAGAAAGGCCGCGCCCGCGGCGATCAACAGGTAGAGGGTCGTATTGGTCATCCCGGGCGAGGACCGGGAAATCTCCTTCATGAGAGGAACGTTGGCCTGGGCCGGATCCTGGATGAGGACTCCCCTCACCCGGAAATTACGGCTGACGGGGGGGAGGTCGTTGGTCCGGATCGTCAGCGGATTGGGGCAGCTTTCGTCCAGCATCGTGTACGTTCCCCGGGTCGTTCCGGCCGGATTGGGGATCACGGCCTGGACCTGGCCGACGACGGTCACCTCGGTGTTCCAATAGCGGGCCGGATTGGCGAGAATGTCGACGATCCAGGTCTCCGGGGCGGCGGCCGAAGCGCTGAAGACGAGAATGAGGCCGGCGGCGGCCATGATCGGAAGGACCCGGGTTCTCTTCATGGGACTCCTCCTCTCCGCGGATTTGACATCATGCTATCCACAAAAAAAATCTTTGTCAACGCGCCGGCCGGCGCCTTGACAACCGGCCGGAAATCGACGATAATCCAGTTTGTAATGGTTTCAAATACGTCCCGTTTGCGCGACATCTTGGCGGAACGAGGGATCAAGCCGACGTTTCAGCGGTTGACGATCCTCGGGGCCGTCCTCGATAACTGGTCTCATCCGACGATCAGGGATCTTCACGCCCATCTCGTCCGGACGATTCCGACCCTGTCCAAGACCACCCTGTATTCCACCCTGGAGCGGTTCGCCGCCGAGGGGCTGGTCCGCCCCTTGACGATCGACCCGGCCGAAGTCCGCTACGACGGCGCCCCGGCCCTTCACCATCATTTTCAGTGCACGGCGTGCGGCCGCATCCTGGACATCGAGATTTCCTGTCCCAACAGCCGGGCCGGCGAGATCCACGGCCACCGGATCGACGAGGTCCACGG
>JAAZPG010000255.1 GCA_012797375.1 Acidobacteriota bacterium | reverse complement strand
GTCCGGGTTCTCCGGACGGAGGGGTTCATTAAAAAAGCCGTCGCGGCGTTTGGGGTCGGATCATTTCTCTCGATCGGTTTCGGGTTTATTCAAAAATTTCATTCCCCCGCCCTCGGCAATCTTCCGGCCAGTCTCCGTCACGGCCTTCTCAACGCGACCTTCAAGGACGCCCTGTCCTTCGGGGCTTTTCTCTCAATGCTCATTCCCTTCTTGGCCGGACTCCTGCCCGCCGTCAAGGGAAGGACGAGGCTGACGGCGGCCGTCATGACGGCCGCGGCCGGCTATTTCTTGTTCCACGCCGGCTCCAAGAGCGCCCTCATCGCCGCCGCCGCCGCCCTTCTCTTCCTGGGAATCCTCATGCTTCCGGCGATTCTCGAGCGGCGCGGTCCGTTAGCCCGCCTGGTCATCCCTCTGGGGCTGGCGGCCGCCGTATTCGCCGGCGCCTCGATCTATCTCTTGATATCGGGAAATTTCCCCTCCGAGAACGGACAGCGCACGGCGACCATCGAACGCATGGAGGATTTCGCCTCAGCCCTCGAAATCCGCACCGCCGGCCACTGGAGGATCGCGGGCCAGATGATCCGGGATTATCCCCTAAGCGGCGTCGGGGTCGGGGCCTATATCATCGAAATGGCCAACACGGCGAAAACCCTCAAGATCTCGATCGGAGTTCCCGAATCGGCCGAAAACCTTCCTCTCCACGTCGGGTCCGAACTGGGGATTCCCGGCATGCTTCTATTCCTTTGGATCCTTTGGGAGATGGGAAGGCGGATTTTCCTCTCGTTCCGGGCGGCGCCTTCCGGGACGTTCCCCAGGGCCCTCATCGCCGCCTCGGCCGCCGGATTGTTCGCCTTCCTTGTGAATTCCCAGTCGCATTCCTACATCGGAAGCTATGAAATCCAGTACCTCTTCTGGTTTCTCGGCTCCCTGGCGTTCGCCGGGGACGTCCCTTCGCCCGCCGCCGCGGCAGGGCGGAAGCCGTCGAGCCGGCGCTTGGGACGCCTCTTCGGAACAATCCTCCTTTTTCTCGGCACGGCGGGGCTTCTTTGGAATTCAGCTCATTCGCTCTCGCTCAACGCCCGCACCGAGCGCTACCGGCTCCGGCAGGGATTCGGCCTCGGTCCCTATGAAAAGGACGCGGACGGACGGCGTTTCCGCTGGAGCGGACGATATGCGGGACTGACCGGCCGGGCCGGCGCTCCTCCGCTCAAGGCGTGGCTCCTCGCTTCTCATCCGGACATCCGCGTCCGGCCGGTCCGGCTGCGCCTCTTCGCCGCCGCCGACCTGGCCACGAAACCGGTCCTTCTCCAAGACCTCGTCCTTAAAGAAAACCTATGGAAAAGGATCGAGCTCCAGGCCCCCCCCGGCTTCCCGGAATCTTCCCTTTTTCTCTTCGAGGTGGATCGGACGTGGAATCCGCGTAAGGCGGGCGTATCGGACGATCCCCGGGACCTCGGCCTGGCGATCGGGATCATCCAGGCGGCCGGCCCGATCAAGCCGAAGGAAAAAACCGAGGCGGCCAAGCCCGCAAACAGTCCTCCGGAAAAGAAGGAAAACAGTTAGGGAGAGGTAAGGGGGATTCTCCGCGCCTCCGGTCCGCCGGACGCGCGGCTCACCAATGATTGATCGAGCTCGTGTCCGGGCCCGGGACGTAGGTGGGCACGATTTCCCGTAAAAGAGGAATGATCTCGGATTTCCGGCAGGACCCCGATTCGCAGGCATCGATCAGCCGGTCCACGCTTTTCCAGATATGGGCGGCATTCAAGGGTTTCGAATTCCTGGCCAGGAAGATTTTTCGATGTTCCGTGGGCATCGCCCCTTCCTCGGCCATGATCAGCTCTTCGTAAAGCTTTTCGCCGGCCCGCAGTCCCGTGTAGACGATCATGATGTCGACATCCGGCTCCAATCCGCTCAGCCGGATCATCTCCCGGGCGAGTTCATCGATGGACACGAGCTCCCCCATGTCCAAGACGAACGCCTCGCCGCCTTTCCCCGCCGTCGCCGCCTCGAGGACGAGAAGGACCGCCTCCGAGACGGCCATGAAGTACCGCTTCATGTCGGCGTGGGTGACGGTGACCGGTCCGCCTTTCCGGATCTGCTCTTTGAACAGCGGGATAACGCTTCCCCGGCTTCCCAGGACATTGCCGAACCGGACGGAGATGAACCGGGTTCCGCCCATCGCGTTCAGCGCCCGCAGGATTTCCTCCCCGGCCCGCTTCGAAGCCCCCATGACGCTCGTCGGGTTGATCGCCTTGTCGGTCGAGATGTTCACGAACCGTTCCGCCCCGTACCGCATGGCCGCTTCGCCGAGAATCCGGGTCCCCCGGATATTCGTCTTGACCGCTTCCTCGGGGTAGTGCTCCAGAATCGGGACGTGTTTGAGGGCGGCCGCGTGGAGGACGATTTCCGGCCGCGTCTGCTCGAAGATCCGATCGATCTTGGCTTCATCGCGGATCGTCGCGACCACCGGGAGGACCCCGGCGACGGCGTTTTTCAGCCTGTTCACGACGTAGAAAAGCTCGGTCTCGTCGTTATCGAGAAGGATCAGCTCGCCCGGCTCGAATTGGCTGATCGTCCGGGCCAGCTCGCCGCCGATCGATCCCCCCGCCCCGGAAACGAGCACGCGCTTGTTCTTGAGAAACGCCCGGATTCCCTCAAAGTTGATTTGAACGGGCGCCCGGCCAAGGAGGTCCTCGACCTCCACGTCCTTGATGTCCATCAGGGATACTTTCCCCTCCACGATGTCGTGGATGCCGGGAAGGAGCTTGATGCTCCGGACTTCCCCCGTCGAGCGGACCAGCTCGACGATTTTCCGAATGTCCTTCGAATTCACCGTCGGAATGGCGATCAGAACCTCGTCGACGCCGTTGCCGTGAAGGATTTGGGGGATATCCTGTCGTTTTCCCAGGACTTTCACCCCATGGATCTCCGTTCCCCGCTTCGCTTCGTCGTCGTCGACGAATCCGATTGGGAAATGGGCCGATTTCCGGTTTCCCGTCATTTCCCGGGCGATCTGCTCTCCGGCCGTCCCCGCCCCGACGATCAGGACTTTTTTCCGACCCCGGCTCAAGCCTCTTTTGCGGAAATGGTACTCCCTCAAGGCGCGCTTGGATATCCGGAGCATCCCGAGCAGGACCAGGGTGAAATTGTAGTTGAGGAGAAGAACCGAACGGGGGATTTCCCTCATTCCGGCCAGCCAATTGAACGCATAAATGATGACGATCAGCAAAAGATAGGACAAGGTCACGGCCTGCAGGAGCTTCAGCATGTCCTTCAGGCCGAAGAATCTCCAGGCGACATTGTAGAGGCCGTGGAGGGCGATCATCGTGATCGTCACGACCACGACGACGCAGATCCTCACCCACAGGCCTTTGGTGAACGTCGCCGGGATGCGGCCGTCGAAGCGAAGCCAAAAGGAAAGATAAACGGACAGGGCGATCAGGACGGCGTCGGCGGTTAAGAAAAAAACCTTCCTTTTGAGCACCGTGGGCCGGAAAACCGGCGCGATTTTTGATTCGAAACGGGCGGTTTCGCTTTTTCCCATTCCTTCGTCACGTCCTTTTCAGGGGACGGTAAACAATATACTCTTTCGGCCCGGGCATTTCAAACCGCCTCTTCCCCGCCCCGGGCGGAAAGAATCTCTTTCAGGGACCGGCAGATGTACGCCAGCTCCTCCAGCCGCAAGTCCGGATAGATGGGGAGGGAAAGGCAGCCGTTCCAGATCCGCTCCGAATTCGGATAGTCGGCCGGATTCAGACCGTACCTTTCCCGGTAATACGTCATCCGGTACAAGGGTTTATAATGGACGGACGCCCCGATGCCGCGATCGGCGAGCCGCTCCACGCACCGGTCCCGGGAGAGCGGGGCTTTCGGCGTGAGAACGACCGGAAACAAGTGCCAGGCATGATCCTCGAATCCGACCTGGAGCTTTGGCAGATCGAGCCCCGGGATTCCGGCCAGCGCTTCCATGTAATAGCGGGCGCAGCGTTCGCGCCCTTTCCGCAGCGCCTCGGCCCGCTCCAATTGAGCCAAGCCGATGGCCGCGGAGACGTCGGGCAGGTTGTATTTGAAGCCGGGGGCGACCACGTCGTACTCCCAGGACGGCTTGTCGGACACGTAGCGGTTCCAAATATCGCGGTCGATGCCGTGAAGCCGCATCACTTTCGCCCGGGCGGCGACGCGATCGTCGGCCGTGACCAGCATCCCGCCCTCGGCCGTGGTGATCGTCTTGTTGGCGTAGAAGCTGAAACACGTGACGTCGCCGAAGGTTCCGACCAGGCGGCCGCCGCGCCGCGAGGGAAAGGCATGGGCCGCGTCCTCGACGACGCGGATTCCCTTCCGCCGGCAGACGTCGAGGATCCCCGCCCCTTTCTCAACGGTCATAGCCGCCGCCTGGCCGCCGTAATGTACGACCACCACCGTCTTCACTTCAGGGAAGCGCCGGACGGCTTCTTCCAGGATCTCCGTCGTCAAAAGCGAAGTTCCGTATTCAACATCCAGGAAGACGGGATCAGCATTAAGGTAACGGATGACCTCGGCCGAGGCGGTGAACGTCATCGCCGGGACGAAGACCTTTGAGCCGGGCCCAACGCCGATCGCTTCCAGGGCCAGGTGGAGGGCGGCCGTGCCGGAATTGACGGCGCAGGCATGGCGGGCCCCGACCGCCGCCCCGAACTTTTTCTCGAATTCCAGGGTCTTGGAAGCCGTCGTCAGCCAGCCGCTTTCGAGGACCTCCCGGACGTAGGCCAACTCGTTCCCGTCGCACAAAACGCGGCTGTAAGGGATTTTCATCTCAGCCATGCCGGCACCTGCCTTCCTTCAGAACTTGAGGACGGCCGCGATCGTTTTAAAGATCAGGCCGAGGTCGCGGCCGAAGCGGGGCGGGCCCTCGGCGTATCGCTCGTAGAGATCCAGCTTGCGGGGAAGGATCTCGTTTCGGTAGACGGCTTCCGGATCGGCCGCCGCCGCCAGCAGCTCCTCCTCGTTCCGGTAGATGATGGACGCCGGATCGGTGATCCCCGGCTTGACCCGGTGGACGACCGCCCACCGCCGCGGATAGGCCGCCACCCACTTCGACACCTCGGGCCGGGGACCGACCATCGACATGTCCCCCTTCAGCACGTTGAACAGCTGGGGCCACTCGTCGATTTTGGTCTTGCGAAGAAACCGGCCGAAGGATGTCACCCGGCGGGAATCGCCGGGCTCGAATCCGCCGCCCTCGCCTTCCGAGGCCGGGATCATCGTTCGAAACTTGAAAAGCGAAAACGGCCGCCCCGCCCTTCCGATCCGCGTTTGGCGGAAAAGGACCGGCCGGCCGTCGGCGAGAAAAATCAAGACGGCCACGAGCAGGAAAACCGGCGAAAGCAAAAGCAGCCCCAGCCCGGACGCCCCGAGGTCAAACGCTCTTTTCATCACTCGCCGCGGCCGACCGAAGACCGAGCTCCCCGGCAAAGGCCTCATCCAAATAGGCGACATAGAAGACCGTGTCCTCGGTTTCCAATTCCGGCGTTTCGATCCATCGGCCCTTGATAAAAACCCTGCGGCTCGGCTGGTTGATCTTGTAAATTCCCGCCCGAATCGCCCGGCTTCCCCGTCTTCGGCTGTAGGTTTTCGTCTCCTCGACCAGAGCCGGGAAAATGCCCCGACCGCGGCAATTCTTGTCGACGACCCCGATCGTCATCTGGGCGAATCCGGGCTGGTCGGCGATTTTTCTGCCGGCGCTCGTCACATCCGGCCGGCGGAAAAGACGGCTCCAGAGCTTATGATTGAAAAGCAGCGCCGGCCTCCGGACCAGGCTGACGGCGAACGCGGGAAGGCAGGCCAGAAACATCGGCCGGGTGAACGGGCCGTCGCAGACGGCCACAATCCCGACGATTTTTCCTTCTCTCTCGGCGACCAGGGCATAGGACACCGCGCTCGTCACGAGCCAGCGGTACATCGCCCGGACATAATGCCGGCCGAGCATGGCCGGGACGTGCTCGCCGAATTTGAAGGAATCGCAATGGAGAGCCGTCATATCCTCCAAGTCCCCCCGCCCGGCCAGCCGAATAACGGGATCGTCGGAATGAGTCATCGTCCCCCTTCCTTTCTCCGCGGCCGGACGGCCGCCTCTTCGAATACCGCCGTCATCCGGCCGACGCCGATGGAAAACGCCAGCTCCTTCCGGTAGAACTCGGCGTTTCTTCTCCCCATCGTCTCCCGCTCATTCCAGGAAAGGGAGGCCAGCCCCAGGACCGCCTCGGCCAGGGCGGCCGGATCTTCGGGGCGGCATGTCCAGGCTCCTCCGGCCCGGGCCGCCAGCTCGGCCGCGCTTCCCCGGATCGCCAGGAGAACCGGTTTTCCCGCGGCCAAGGAGGCTTGGGTTTTCTGGGGAATCCCCATCCGGGCCAGGGGATCGTCCTTCAGATGCACGAGAAGCACGTCGGCCCGGGCCGTGATCCGGCCCAGGCTCTCCGGCGCCTGCCGGGGAATGAACAGGACGTTTTTCTGCCCGCGGCCGTCGGCCTTTTTCTTCAAGGCCGATTCCTCCACTCCGTCTCCGACAAAAACGAAGCGGATGTCCGGACGTTTTTCCTCGATCAAGAAAGCGGCGTCTAAGACGCCGCCCAAGGCCTGGAGCGCTCCGAAATTGCCGGAATAAACGACATTGAACCGGCCGGCGAGCCCGAACGGATCGGATCCCTCCCCGTCCGTTTCCCCCGGAAGCGACCGTTCGTCGCACCAATTATAGACGACCTCGATTTTCTTCTCGGGAACGCCCCGGGCCTCCAAGCATTTTTTGTATCCGTTCGAAAGAACGATGATTTTCCGGGCCAGCCGGTAGGTCGCCTTGCTCCAAGCCCCCAAAACGGCTGAAACGCCGGGAAGAGGAAGCATTCCAGTCACGGTCACGCTTTCCGGCCACATATCCTGGACGTCGAGGACGTACGGCGTCCCGAACATCATCCGGAACACCATCGCCGGCCAGGCCAGCGTGGCCGGCCCCTGGTAGACATGAACGACGTCGGGGCGGGCGACCAACGGCGGCCCCAGCAGGGCGGCCGTGCCGGCCAAACTCAGATATCCTGCCGTCCGCCGGACGGCCGAACGGTCGTGGCTCGGATACATCATGACGCGGGTGACGGGGACGCCGTCGAGGATTTCCCGCATCCACGGCCGGATCCGGTAGCCGGGATAGACTTTCCCGGCGGGATAATGGGGGAATCCCGTCAGCACTTCGACGTCATGGCCGCGGCGGACCAACTCCCGGGCAAAGGCCAAACCCTTCAAATGGTTCGGCTCCGGCTGGAACAGCGGCGTCAGGAGAAGAACGCGCATCAATCGGCCGCGCGCCACACCGTCCGGTTCACATAGTCCGTGTAGCTCAGGACGATCCGGAGGACTTTTTCGGACACGTTGGGAACGTCATAATCCGCGACGATCCGCGGTCCCCGGCACTCGCCGCGCGGCTGGGTGGCCAGGACGGCCAAGCCGCGGCGGACGTTTTCGTAATCCAAGCCGGTCATCATCACCGCTCCTTCCTCCATCCCCTCGGGGCGCTCATGGGCTTCCCGGATGTTGAGGGCCGGGAAGTTGAGGATGGAGGATTCCTCGGTGATCGTCCCGCTGTCGGAAAGGACGGCGCAGGCCTCGAGCTCGAGCTTCACGTAATCCGTGAATCCGAACGGCTTTTCCAGCATTATCCCAGGGGCCAAGGCCGGTTTCCGGGCCTCGATGATTTTTCGGGTCCGGGGGTGGGTGGTCACGACGACTTTCTTTTTTCCGTCTCCGGCCAGGCCGTTGAGGATTTTCATCAGCCCATCGAACGGCTTGGACGAATCGACGTTTTCCTCCCGGTGGGCGCTGACTACGTAATACTCGCCGGGCCGGAGCTTCAGCCGCTCGAGAACGCCGGATTTCTTAATCTTGGGAAGGTAATGATGCAGGACTTCGAACATCGGGCTGCCCGTCTTGATGACCCGGTCCGGCGGAAGCCCCTCGCGGAGGAGGTACTCTCGGGAAATCGCGCTGTAGGGAAGGTTGACGTCGGCGAGGTGGTCGACGATCCGCCGGTTGATCTCCTCGGGGACGCGCTGGTCGAAGCACCGGTTGCCCGCTTCCATGTGGAAAATCGGGATTTTCCGCCGCTTGGCCGGATAAGCGGCCAGGCAGCTGTTCGTGTCTCCCAGGACAAGCAGCGCGTCCGGGCGGTCGCGGTCCAGGACGGCGTCCATCCGCTCGATGATCCGCCCGATCGTTTCGCAGGGGGTCGCCCCGGCCGCTTCCAGGAAGCGGTTCGGCTTGCGGATCTCGAGGTCCTCGAAAAAGACCTGGTTCAGCTCATAGTCGTAATTCTGGCCGGTATGGACGAGGACATGCTCGCATTCCCGGTCCAAGGCCGGAATCACCCGGGACAGGCGGATGATCTCGGGGCGCGTTCCGACGACGGTCATCACCTTAAGCTTTTTCATTTCTCACCTTTGCCGCGAACGTGTCGGGCCGGGCCGGGTCGAAGATCTCGCTGGCCCAGAAAAGAACGATCATCTCCGCGGTCCCGACATTCTCGATGGAATGGGTCCAGCCGGGCGGGATGTCCACGACCCGCATCTCCCGTCCGCAGACGGGATATTCGATGATCTCGCCCGTCGTCAGGCGACGGAAGCGGATGACCGCCTCTCCTTCGAGAACAACGAACTTTTCAACCTTGGAGTCGTGATAATGATTTCCCCGGGTGACTCCCGGACGGGTCCGGGAAACGAAGATCTGGCCGTGGCCGCCGAGCTTGAGCAGCTCGGCCAGCGCCCCCCGTTCGTCTTCCCGGACCGCCAGGTCGTAGTCAAACTCCTCTTCGGGAAGGTAAGAGACGTACGTCCCGAAGAGCCGGCGGTCGAAAGGATCGTCCAAGGCCGGCTGGGCCAGGGTTTCCCGGACGGCCCGGAACGCCTGGATCTTCCCGGCCAACGCCCCCAAAGAGACGCGGAAGACCGGCGTCACGGAAAGAAAGGACGCGCCGCCGGGGCCGGGGCCGGCCTTGAGAGCGGCCAGAAAGGCGGCGACGACGTCGTCCACATGGACAAGATCGATTTCCCGGTCCGGATCGGATATCGAAATCGGCAGATCCCGGGCGATATTGTGGCAGAACGTGGCCACGACGGAGTTATAATTCGGCCGGCACCATTTGCCGAAGACGCCGGGCAGGCGGAAAATCCGGACGGCCGCCCCGGTTCGGCGGTGGAAATCGAGGAGAGCGTCTTCAGCCCGTTTCTTGGAGCGGCCGTAGGGATTGTCCAAGAGGGCCTGGATCGAGGAGGAAAGGACGACCAGCGGACGGCGGCCGCGGCGCTCGAGGCCCGCAAGGACCGCCGCCAGGGAGCCGACGTTTCCGTCCTCAAATTCGTTTTCCTTTTCCGGCCGGTTGACTCCGGCCAAGTGAATGACGGCTTCCGCTTCGTCAAGGCCGCGCTCCAGGACCGCGGCCGCCGTCCCGAGATCGACGCCGATGATTTCGGTCCCGGCTTCGCGGCCCAAGGCCAGCCGGAGATTCTTTCCGATGAATCCCTCGGCCCCGGTGACGAGTACCCGGTTCATTTCGATTCCGTCCCAAGCTCGTCCCGAACCAGGGCGAGCTTCATCAAGAGATCGGCCATTTCGCCGGTGTCGAGACGCCGGGTGTTGTGGGAGTTATAGTCGTTTTCCTTCGAAACGCGCTCCTGCCCCTCGGTGAAATAAAGATTGTAATCCAGTCCTCGGTTGTCAGCCGGGATGCGGTAGTAATCCCCGAGGTCCTCGGCCCGGGCCAGCTCCTCCCGGGTCAGCAGCGTTTCGTAAAGCTTTTCGCCGTGGCGGGTGCCGATAATCTGAAGGGGATTCCGGGCCTTGAAGATCTCCAGCAGCGCCCGGGCCAGCGTCTCGATGGTCGCCGCCGGCGCTTTCTGGACGAAGATGTCCCCCGGCCGGGCGTTTTTGAAGGCATAGAGAACGAGATCGACGGCGTCGTCGATCGTCATCATGAACCGGGTCATCTTTGGATCGGTGATCGTCAGCGGCTTCCCCTGCTTGATCTGCTCGATGAAAAGCGGGATGACCGATCCGCGCGAGGCCATGACGTTGCCGTACCGTGTCCCGCAGAAAACGGTCTTTTCGTTCCCGCCCAGGCGGGCCTTGGCGACCATGAGCTTTTCCATCAGGGCCTTGGACAACCCCATGGCGTTGATCGGGTAGACGGACTTGTCGGTCGAGAGGACGATGACGCTCGAGGCCCCGGCTTCGGCCGCGGTGTTCATGACATTTTCCGCGCCCAAGGCATTGGTCCGGATCGCCTCCATGGGATAAAACTCGCAGGACGGAACCTGCTTGAGGGCGGCCGCGTGAAAGACGAGATCGACGCCGGCCATGGCCGGCGCGAGGCTGTCGGCCTGGCGGACATCGCCGATGATAAACTTGAGCTTGGGGCTCTTGTAGGCCAGCCGCATGTCCTCCTGTTTCTTCTCGTCCCGGGAGAAAACGCGGATCTCCCGGATGTCGGTCTTGAGGAAGCGGCCGAGGACGGCATTGCCGAACGTCCCCGTTCCGCCGGTGATGAGGAGAACCTTGTTTTTAAACATGGGCGGATCATTTCCCCCTGAGGGCGTTTTTCATCACAGCGATTGGATTCAAATTATGCCTCCTCCCGGATGAAGTCAAGGCGTTCGGCGGCGATCCGCGCGGGCGGAAAGAACCTCGCGCAGCTTGAGCAGGACGTAAGGAGCGGCGTAAAGGCCGCGCGAAAGGATCTCGACGGCCCGCTTCGGAAGCCGGCCCCGCTGCTCGAGGCGCTTGACGGCCGCGTCGGCCCGATGGCACATCCGGTAGCCCAACCTCGTCGCGCCATCGATTCTTTCCGCCT
>JAAZPG010000254.1 GCA_012797375.1 Acidobacteriota bacterium | reverse complement strand
TGGTAGCCGGCCTCGGTCAGCGTCCCCGCGAATTGGGCCGCCAGGGTTCCGCTTTGGGGCAGGCCGGGCGCGACGCCCGTGTAGACGAAGACCTCGTATTCGCCCGCCTCGCCGTAGGAGTAGAATGAAACGGCGGCCAGGGGATCATTCGAGACCGCGACGAACTGGTTGGCGAACCAGGCCGTTTCCGAGCTGAAGCCCAGGCGGGCCGTGCAGCCCACGGGATCGTATTGATAGTTTTCAATCAGCCCGGACGCCGGTTCGGCCAGGACGACGGCGGGGAGGGAGAATCGGCCGAAAAACGCGTCATAATAGGACACATAGAAATACCCGGCCGCGCCGAAATTGCCGCCCAGGCTGTTCTTGCAAATGAACGCCCCGTCGCCGGGGGCTCGGGGCGTGAATTTTTCCTTGGCGAAAAGATCGTCCCAGCCGATGACCGCGACGGCGTGGACGTCGGGCGTCTCCACCGTCGTGTAATAAGAATCGTACGTGTCGTTGAGCAAGGACCGGCTGAAGCGCATCTCGACCGCGACCCCCCCCCGATCCATGACGGCCCTCTTGATCCGGTCGTTGTCCAGGGCGTCGGCCCGGGGAGGCAGGAAGACGACTTTCTGGACATGCTTGACCGCCGGCCGGGCCGGGTCGTAGGGCGTCCCGCCCTCCCACGGATCGTCATCCTCCAGAACAGGATCGGACCACCGGGCCATCGCCCCGACGTTGGCCTCGAGGGCGTCGCTTTCCTCGGAGCCGCCGTCCAAGTGTCTTTCGGAAAAATCGCAGGTTTCATAGGGCTTTAAAGTCGATTCGAGCGAGGCGAAAAGGCCGAAAATCGTGCAGGTGACGACGGGAAACTGGCCGCGGACGCCGGTGACCCGGTACTCATCCCTCAGATCGTAGGCGGATGGCAGGGTCGGATCCACAAACGGGAGCAATCCCTGGAGGGGAGTGATGTCCTGGGGACTGGGATGGCGGACGTCGCCTCTTTCCAAGGCCCGGACAAAGGCCGGGTTCAAGGGGGAAAGAACCGCCCTGAGCGGATCCGCTGAACCGGCCGGGCCGGCCGCCGAAAAGCCCAGGCTCCCGATGACCGCGAAACCGGCGATAGCCGCCGAAATCCGGACGCGCATAACCGCCTCCGCTTTTCTGAAATAGATTCCTTATTCTATATCACAACCAGGCCGGGATCAAAACCCCCAAACTCCCGTCAACGGAGCCGCTCGAGAAGCGCCTCGGCGACGGCCGCCGCCCGGGGGGAGACAACCAGGCCGATCTTGTCCCCGGCCGCCCGGACCACGATCCGATTGCCCCTGGAATCGGCCGCTTCGAGTCGGCCGTCGGGAAAGGCCTGGAACTCCCCGTACCCGCCCTCTCGGGCCGACATCGCCTCCCGGACTCCGGCCAGCCGGCTTTCGGCCTCGGCCGCGTCCTGGTATCCGCAGACAAACAGCCAGCCCCCCTCGATGGGGACGGCGGCCGCCTCCCGGAACCTCAAGACATCCCGCGGAAATAGACGAACCAGGTTATTGAGCCCCAACACGCCCCGCAGGTACTTGAGGCCGGGTTCCATCCAATCCGGCGGGAGCGCCTCGACGAACGCCGGCCGGCCGCCGGACTCCTGGATCCGGGCGTCCACGGCCCGGGCGACGGCGATCACGCCCTCCATGAGGCGTCCGGGATCCCGGCCGTGCGGATCGTATCCCGTGACGACGGCCAAATAGGGGCCTTTCCAGAAGCGGAGATAATAATCCTCGATCTCCCCCTCGGTCCCCAGGCCGGCCGCCTGTCCTTGGCCGCTCCTTTGAAACGAATAGATGCCGAAGGCGGCGGCCG
>JAAZPG010000253.1 GCA_012797375.1 Acidobacteriota bacterium | reverse complement strand
CGGTTCCCGGTCGCCCAGGGGCTCTTCGCGGTGGACCGCCCGGAGATGATTCAGGGAAGCGTTGACGGCGATGCGGCGGAGCCAGGCATAGAAATCGCGGCCTTCCTTGAACCCGGAAAGGGCGCCGTAGGCTCGGATGAACGTTTCCTGGGCCAGGTCGTCGGCCGCCTGGGGGGCGCCGGCCATTCTCAAGCAGAGGAAGTAAATGGGACGCTCGAAAGTCCTGACCAGGTTCTCGTACGCTTCCATGTCACCCTCTCTCGCCCGGCCGACCAGCCTCCGTTCTTCCGTCGGATCGATGCGCCTCATATGAGCTCCCGTTCTGAATACACCTCAATTCCGGGTTTTATTCCGGCCGATGACATCATACGGCTCGATCGGACGTTTGGCAAAAACACGAAGCCGGCGTCCCGACCGCCGGAAACCCTTTCCCGTCGCGGCCGGATGTGCTATAAAAGGACCATCTTGCGGCTCCCGCACGGAGGAGCCGAGGAGGGATCACATGATTCAGACGCTCGGCCAGATTCCCTTGAACACGCTCCGCGCCTACGGAAAACCAGACCAGCTCCTCTATAAGGCGGACGGGAAATTCGTTCCGATTTCCGCCCAGGAGCTTTATGACCGCGTCCGGCATATTTCCCTGGGGCTGAAGTCGCTGGGCTTGGGGGCGGGCGACCGGCTCGTCATCCTTTCGGAGAACCGTCCGGACTGGGTGATGACGGATTTCGCCGTCCTGGCCGGCGGAGCGGTGACCGTGCCGATCTATCCGACTCTGACGCCCGAGCAGATCCGTTATATCGTCGATGACAGCGAGGCGAAGATCGTCGTCTGTTCGACGCCCGACCTGCAGGCCAAGGTGGACGCGATCCGGCCGTCCTTGTCCCGCGTCGCTCATTTCCTCTCTTTTGAGGATCAGCCCGCCGGGGGATTCATCCCCTTCAAGGACGTGGTTGAAAAGGGCCGGCAGGCCGAGGCGGCCGATCCGGAGGCCTTCGAGCGGGCCGCCGCCGCGGTCAAGCCGGACGACATCGCCTCGATCATCTACACGAGCGGGACGACGGGCGTCCCCAAGGGGGTTATGCTGAGCCATGACAATTTTTTCAGCAACACCCGGGCGCTCGACGCCGTGACCGATTTCCACTGCGGCGACACGATCCTTTCCTTCCTTCCGTTGTCCCACGTCTTGGAGCGGATGACGATGTTCTCGTTCCTGTACAAGGGCTCGACCGTGGCTTTCGCCGAGAGCATCGATACCGTCGCCCAGAATCTCCTGGAAGTCAGGCCGACGATCATGGTCAGCGTTCCGCGGCTCTTCGAAAAATTGTATGCCCGGATCCTGGACAGCATCCTGGCCGGATCGGCTCTCAAAAAGAAAATCTTTTTCTGGGCCCTGCGCGGCGGACTGAGCGCGAGCCGGAAAGCCCAGCGGCGGACGGCCGCCCTTTTCCCCCGCCGGAGCCTGCGCCTCCGCCTCGCCCAGAAGCTCGTTTTTTCGAAAATCCTGGAGAAAACCGGCGGCCGGGTGAAGTTCTTCGTTTCCGGCGGAGCGCCCTTGTCTCGGGACATCGCCGAGTTCTTTCACGCCATCGGGCTGGTCATTCTCGAAGGCTACGGCCTGACGGAAACCTCGCCGGTAGCGATT
>JAAZPG010000025.1 GCA_012797375.1 Acidobacteriota bacterium | reverse complement strand
GCCCCTGGAAAAGATCGGCGTCCGGGAAGGGGGGACCTTCCTGAGAACCGTCGTCGTGGACGGCGTGCCGATGGGCCGGATCGGGGGCATCGCCTCGATGTCGGTTATCGTCATCACCCTGTGCTCGCCGCTTCTGGGATTCCTGATTCACCGGAAGGGCGTGAAGATGACCGTCGCTTATCCGATGGCCGCGGCAATCGGCGTGACGTCCGTCTTCTTGGGCATCGCTTTTCCCGTAACCGTCTCCGCCTCCGCCTGGATGATCATCATCTCGGTTTACGTCCTGTTCGCCGCGGGCCTGCCGGTCTGGCTGATCCTCCAGCCGCGCGATTTCATCAATGTCCAGATCCTTTACGCCGGCATCGCCTTGATGGCCGTCTCCCTGGTCCGGACGGGCTTGGCCGGCGTCCGGGTGACGATGCCCGGCTTCAATCTGGCCGAGGGCGTCCGGGCCTTGGGATCGATCTGGCCGATGATGTTCTGCATGATCGCCTGCGGGGCGATTTCAGGATTTCACGCCCTGGTCGCCGGCGGGACGACGAGCAAGCAGCTTTCGAGGGAATCGCACGCCCGGATCGTCGGGTACAACGGCATGCTCCTGGAATCGCTCCTGGCCGTCTGCGTTCTTCTGGCGATCGGGGCGTTCTTGAGCTTCGGCGATTATCGCTCGATCGTTTGGCCGACGGAGCCGGGGATCAAATCCAATCCCATTCTCGGATTCTCCCTGGCCGCGGGACATCTCTTCAACCGGGGCTTGGGGATTCCCACGGCCTTGGGAACCGTCTTCGGAATCCTGCTGGTCGAGGGATTCGTCGTCACGACGCTTGACGCGGCCGTCCGCCTGAACCGCTATCTATTCGAGGAGCTTTGGGAAATCCTTTTCCGGAAGGTGCCGGGCTTTCTCCGGAAACATTGGATCAACGCCGGGATTTCCGTCCTTCTCATGTGGTGCCTGGCGGCCTCGAACACCTTCACCCTCCTCTGGCCGGTCTTTGGAACGGCCAACCAGCTTCTGGCGGCCATGAGCCTGCTGGCCGTCTCGGCTTGGCTGATGCTGAGGAGGAGGAGGGCGTGGTTTACGGAAATCCCGGCCGTCTTCATGCTGGCCACGACGATCGCCTCCCTGGCGATCCTGTTCCGTCAGTATCTGCGGACGAAGAATTATGTCCTGGCCGCGGCCGACGCGGCCTTGTTCGTCCTGGCGGCCGGAGTGGTGGTCTTGACGGTCCGGTTGTTGCGGAAAGAAAGGCGGCGGAAAAGGCCTGATCCAGAGCCGACCCGGGCTCAGCGCAGCGTTTCGTAGGCCTTTTTATTGGCGTTGGTTTGGAGGACGAGCAGAATCGCGTCCTTTCCCGCGGCCGTGGCGTAGGCCGTGTGAATGTCGATCACGGCGTTGCCCAGGAGGGCGCCGACCTCGGCCCCGGCCCCGATCCGGTCGCTGATGACGACCGTCAGAACCGATTGGGCTTTCACCTTGTAGCCCAGAGTCCGCAAGGCGGCCTCGGCTTTCTTATTGTCCGAGGTCAGCAGCCGGAACCGCCCTCCCTCGGGATGGGACGTCACGCACATCGCCCGAAGATTGACGCCGGCGTTGGCCAGCGTCCCAAGAACCCGGCCCAGAATTCCCGGCTCGTTCGGGGTGATGACTTCGAGCTCCGACTCCACTTTGACGTCCTTCACATCGTCCTCCTCGAGGGGGTCATCATAAACCAGAACGAGGCGCGAAGGCAAGAAATCCCCGTTTTTTCAGGTGAAGCATGAAAAAATACTCTCTTGACATTAGGCCGTCCCGGTGTTAAGAATTAAATACGTTCCATGTACGCAAAAAAAATCCCTTTGATCGTCCTTGGAAGGAGGGCTTTATCGTGAAATCCAAGAAGCTGACGGTCTTTTTGATTGTTCTCCTCGCTTTCGGCCTGGTCACGTCTTACGCCGAAACCAAGAAATGGCGGCGAACCGGCTCCAATACCTTTGTCCGGATCAAGGGCAAGGTCCCGACGGCCGAGGTCATGAAAACGCTGGCCGATAAATACGCCGGCGACATCAAGATCGGCATGGATCAGGTTGGACAGGGCGATCTTTACGAGCCCGTCCTCCAAGCCTTGAAGGACGGTATTTTCACTGAAGCCTCCCTTCCGGCCGGGGAAAAATTCGCCTGGATGTTCTTCCGCTTGGGCGGAAAGGTCAAGGTTTGGACCGATGTTGAATGGGCCGGGAAAAAACCTCTCGACGTCTTCCTTTTTGACGTGAAAACCCCGACCAAGCTGTACACGTACGCCATGCCCCGTCCCTGCGGCAACCTGGCCTTGTACAAAGCGGTCGACGTGATTCCGCCGGCTCCGCCGGCGACCTG
>JAAZPG010000252.1 GCA_012797375.1 Acidobacteriota bacterium | reverse complement strand
TTCGGCCCGCTCGTCCTCGTTCTCCTCGGGGATGCCGGCGATCAGCTCCTTCTGGACCGCCTCGACGGCGGCCTCGTGGGCTTTCTTGCCCGGCGTTTGGATGGCGGCCTTGAGGGCGGCTCCGATCTTGCCTTCGATCGCGGCGAGCTTGGCTTCGTCGACGGGCTTGGGCTCGAACGGGCGCTTCTTGACTCCGATCCGGGCGGCCAGGTCCTTTTGGGCTTGGATGATCCGGCGGATAGGCTCGAGGGCGGCTTCGATCGCCCCGAGCATCGTTTCCTCGTCGATTTCCTTGGCCCCGGCTTCGATCATGCAGACGCCTTCCTCGATCCCGACGACGAGGAGGTTGAGCGGGCTGGATTCCAGCTCGGTGGCCGTGGGGTTGATGACGTACTTGCCGTCGATCAATCCGACCTTGACCGCTCCGAACGGAGTGGTGAAGGGGATTTCCGAGAGGGTCAGGGCGGTCGAGGCCCCGATCAGGCCGAGCGTGTCGGGCTCGTTTTCGAGGTCGGCCGAAAGCAAGAGGGCGACGATCTGGGTTTCATTGTGATAGCCGTCGGGGAACAGCGAGCGGACGGGCCGGTCGATCAGCCGGGAAACGAGAATCTCCCGTTCCGAGGGGCGGCCTTCCCGCTTGAAGAATCCGCCGGGGATTTTCCCCGCGGCGTAGGTGTTCTCGCGATAATCGACGACGAGGGGCAGGAACGGCTTGTCCTCGCGGGCTTCTTTCTTGGAGGTCGCGGCGACGAATATCACCGTTTCGCCGTAGCGGACAGTGGCCGATCCGTCGGCCTGTTTGCCCATCTTGCCGAATTCGACGGACAGGGTGCGGTTGTTGATTTCGAGACTGAATGAGGGAATAATCATTTTCATCACATGCCCGTCCGCGCTTACTTGCGCAGACCGAGCCTCTGGATCAGCTTCTCGTAGCGGGCGGGATCTTCCCGCTTGAGGTAGATCAACAGCCGCTTGCGCTGGCTGACGATCTTCATCAGGCCGGTCCGCGAGCTGTGGTCTTTCTTGGCCGCGCTCATGTGCTTCGTCAGGGCGTTGATGCGCTCGCTGAGCAGGGCGACCTGGACTTCAACCGAGCCCGTATCGGTCGGATGGATCCGGTTTTCCGTGACGAGGTTGGTCTTTTTTTCTTTCGTCAACACTTTATATCTCCTTTATTTTCTTGCGATATCCTAACATAGACGGGGGCAAAAAGAAACTTGGGCCGGACGGGGGAGGGAAGGGGACTCGACAAAACCGGCGGGAAGGAATCCGCGGAAGCGCGATTATTTTCCGAGAGCTTTTTTCCGGAGAAGAAGCTGTCTGGCGTAGCGGGAGCCGAGGCCGCCTTGGGACGTTTTGACTTCGTTCAGCTTGGCGTCGATTTCAGAGACGCTTAACTTATTGATTTTGATTCGCTTGGCGGCTTTCTCGCCCTCGGGCTTGGTTTCTTCGGCCATCGTCGTTGTTCCTTTGAACTTAGAGTCTCAATGTTTTTTATTCCAGCGGAGTATAGCAGAATTTTAACGGGATTGCCAGGACTTTGTTATCGGAACGCCTTTCCCTTCTGGAAAAAGGCCGCCGATTCCAGTATAGTCTTGAAATCGTGTATGCGATCTATTCGGCCCTTCTGGCCCTGGCTCTCTCCGTCCTCCTCCCCCTTTATTGCGTCCGTCTGCGGATCCGGCGGAAGGAACCGCTCCATCTCAAGGAGCGGCTGGCCTTCGTCCGGCCCGTTCCCCGGGGCGGCCGGCCGTTCATCTGGATCCACGCCGTCTCCGTGGGCGAGGTGCTCTCGCTTCAGAACCTGGTCCAGGAGATCCGGAAGGCCCATCCCGGCTGGGAAATCGGGTTTTCCGTCCTGACCCAGTCCGGATATGCCCTGGCCCGCGATCGGATCCGGGACGTCGACCATGTCTTTTTCGTCCCCTTCGACCTGGGCTGGTGCGTCCGCCGCGTCTTCAGCCGCTTGCAGCCGGCCCTTCTTGTCCTGGCCGAGTCGGAGTACTGGCCCCGTCTCCTGCGCGAGGCCGGCCGCCGCGGATGCCCGGTGCTCGTGGTCAACGGCCGCGTCTCGGCCCGCACGTTCGGACGGCTGCGGCGCTTCTCGTGGGCGGCCGATTTTCTTCTGGCCAAGGTTGCCCGATTTCTTGTCCAAACGCCGCTCGATGGGGAGCGCCTGGAGAAGCTGGGCGTGCCCTCCTCGAAAATCCAGACGGCCGGAAATCTCAAATGCGACACCCGGCTGCCTGAGCTGCCCCCCGCCGAGTTGGCGGCCGTCAAGACGGGCTTGGGGATTCCGCCGGACGCCAAGGTCGTCGTCGCCGGCTCCGTTCATCCCGGCGAGGAGGATCTGCTCCTGGAAGCGTTCCGGGCCGCCCGGCTCCGGCGCCCCGCGGTGCGGATGATTCTGGCTCCCCGGCACCCGGAAAAATTCGGCGGATTCGAGACGTCCGGGCCAGGCGCCGGGCTTGTGATTCAGAAAAAGACGGTCCTCGACGCGTCCCGGCCGTGGGACATCCTTCTCCTGGACACCATCGGCGAGCTGGCCCGGATGTACGCGGCCGGCGATGTCGCCTTCATCGGCGGGAGCTTGATCCCCTGGGGGGGGCAGAATCTCCTGGAGCCCGCCTTCTACGGCAAGCCGGTTGTTTTCGGCCCCCACATGAAAAACTTCGCCGTCCTGGCCGAGGCCTTCGAGCAGGGCGGCGGAGCGAAAACCGTCCGGACGTCAGATGAAATCGCCGCCTTTTTCGCCTTTGACGATCCGGCCGGGATGGAGGAGATGGGCCGCCGGTCTAAGGAGATCCTCCGGTCCCTTCAAGGGGCGACCAGACGGTCGCTGGCGGCGATGGAATCTCTGCTGGAGGAGCGCGATGCCTAGGCGGCTCCGCTTCCCGGCGGCTTTCCTGCTTGTTCTTGCCCTGGCCTGGGGGGCGGGGTACGCCCCGGCCGAGGACATCGGGCCGGCGGCCGCGAATCCCGATTGGCGGCTGAATGGAGCTTACCTCAAGAAAGCCGCTTCCGACATCCTCGCCGCCGGGACCGCTCCGCTCCGGTGGAGAGGCGGCGATCTTCTGACGTTCGCCGCGTTCGCCGGAACGACCGGGCTTCTTTTCGCCTTCGACGGCGATCTCTACCAAGCGATTCAAGACCGGAAAACGGACGCGTCCCGCGACGCCTCGAAGATCATCTCGAAAATCGGCAATGGCGGGTATTTGGCGGGGTTCCTGGCCGTTTTGTACGGCGGGGGGGAGATCCTCGATTCCCGCTCCCTCCGCCGAACCGCCTTGACCGGGCTGGAAAGCTTGATCGCCGCCTCGGCCGTGAATCTCGCCTTCAAGATCGCCGCCGGCCGGGCCCGGCCGTATGCCGGAGAAGGGCCGGAATCGTTCCATCCGTTTTCCTTCAAGGGACGCTACACTTCGTTCGCCTCGGGCGACGCGGCCGGAGCATTCGCCGTCGCGACGACGATCGCCCTGAACTCGGATTCGTTCTGGATCGACTCCCTGGC
>JAAZPG010000251.1 GCA_012797375.1 Acidobacteriota bacterium | reverse complement strand
CGCTGAGCGCCTTGACCTTGTCCAGGAACTCGGGAAGAGTCACGGTCCCCTTGTCCCCCTGGCCGTGGACCCGAAGCGAAGCGGTTCCAGCCGCGGCTTCCTTGTCCCCGGCGATCAGGAGAAGGGGGATCTTGTGCGTCTCGGCCTCGCGGATCTTGTAGCCGAGCTTCTCCCGCCGCAGGTCGGCCCGGGCCCGAAGACCCCGGGCCGCGATCTCGGCGACGAGCTTTTCGGCATAGGGGTTGTGCCGCTCGGCGATGGGAATGACCTCGACCTGAATCGGGGCCAGCCAGAGCGGGAAATTCCCGTTGTAATGCTCGATGAGAATCCCGAAGAACCGCTCGAGCGAACCCATCAAGGCCCGGTGGACCATGAACGGCCGGTGCTCCTTGCCGTCCTCGCCGATGAACGCCATGTCGAACCGTTCCGACATGTTGAAGTCGAACTGGATCGTGGTGCACTGCCAGTGGCGGCCGAGCGCGTCCTTGATCTTGATGTCGATCTTGGGCCCGTAGAAAACGGCCTCCCCCTCCATCCGCTCGTACGGCAGGCCGCGGGCTTCCAGAGCCTTGATCAACGAGGCCTCGGCCCGGCACCAGCGGTCATCCTCGCCGCAGTACTTCGCCGCGTTCTTGGGATCCCGGACCGAAAGCTCGATCTTGTTGTCGGTGAAACCAAAATCGGAGAGGATGCTCAGGGAGAAATCCAGGACCCGGAGAATCTCGCCGTCGATTTGATCGGGCGTGCAGAAGATGTGGGCGTCGTCCTGAGTGAATCCGCGGACGCGGAGCAGGCCGTGGAGGGTTCCGCTCCGCTCGTACCGGTAGACGGTCCCGAGCTCCGCCCACCGCAGAGGCAGGTCGCGATAGGAGCGCATCCGGGACTTGTAGATCTGGATATGGAACGGGCAGTTCATCGGTTTCAGATAGTAATTCTGCCCGTCGATGTCCATCGGCGCGTACATGCTGTCCTTGTAAAAATTCAGATGGCCCGAGGTCTGCCAAAGGTTTTCGCGGCCGATGTGGGGCGTATAGAGGACTTCGTAGCCCCCCTCCCAGTGGCGCTCCCGCCAGTATTGCTCGATGATCGCCCGGATGCGGGCGCCCTTGGGATGCCAGAGGATCAGCCCTCCCCCCAGGTCCTCGGTCGTGCCGAACAGGTCCAGCTCCTGGCCGAGACGGCGGTGGTCACGCTTCTTGGCCTCTTCCAGGAGACGAAGATAACCCTCCAATTCCTCGGCCGTGGGAAAGGCCGTGCCGTAAATCCGCTGCAGCTGGATGCCCCGCTCGTCGCCCTTCCAGTAAGCCCCCGAGACGGAGAGAAGCTTGAAATGCTTGAGGCGGCCGGTGGAGGGAAGATGCGGTCCCAAGCAGAAGTCGGCGAAACCGTCCTGGCGGTACAGGGAGACGACGTCTCCGCCTTTTTCCTTGATCAGCTCCACCTTGAGCGTCTGTCCTCGGTCTTCGAACAGGCGGACCGCTTCCTCCTTCGGCAGCATCTCCCGGACGATCGGTGTGTCGGACGCGGCGATCTCTCGCATTTTGGCCTCGATCGCGTCCAGGTCGTCGGAAGAAAACGGCTCGTCCCGGAGAAAATCATAATAAAAACCGTTCTCCACGGCCGGCCCGATGCCGGCCTGCGTCCCCGGAAACAGGTTCAGGACGGCATGGGCGAGCAGGTGGGCGGCGCTGTGGCGCAGAACGTCCAGCGCCGCTTCTCCTTCTTTTTTCGATTTTTCCATAGTCATTTCAAACGTCCCGTTCCTGAAGACAAAAGTCCCGCTTCGGACGTTTCGCCGGATAACGAACCCCTCTTCTATGGAGAACGGCCGGCCCGGCCATATTACGCGACGGCCGGCGTCGTAAACGTCGAAAACGTCTTCTGTTTCATCGGATTCCGTACATCGCTCCGGCAAAGGTGGTAGGCGCGGAGGGGATTGAACCCACGGCCTCTTCCGTGTCAGGGAAGCGCTCTCCCACTGAGCTACGCGCCTATATCCGTCACCAAAGCCCAATTATATTAATGAAAACCAAAGTCAAAATCAACCGGAAATAAGAGAATAGAGCCCGGGGGGCGAAAGAGACCGGGGAAGCGGCCGGCAGGAGAATCCCGGCCGCCGCGGCGATTCACATTGCCTCCTTCGACTCCGCTCGGCTATAATCCGGGCATGATCGGGATTCTATCGGATTCCCATGACAACTTGGACGCCTTGGAGAAAGCGATCCGCTTCTTTCAAGACGCCGGCTGCGCCCTGCTCATCCACGCCGGCGACTTCGTCGCCCCTTTTTCCGCCCGGGTCCTGAACCGGTCCGGGTGCGGCCTCAAGGCGGTTTTCGGCAACTGCGACGGTGAAAAAGAAGGGTTGAAGGCGATAATCGGATCCTTTGGGACGATCCGAAGAGCCCCCTATTGTTTTTTTTATGAAGGGAAAAAGATCGCCTTGACTCATCTGGACGCCCCGGCCGGGGGACTGGCCGCCCGCCGGGAATACGACCTAGTCGTCTATGGTCATACCCACCGGCCGGAAATCCGGACGGCCGGATCGACGCTGCTCGTCAACCCCGGAGAGACCGGAGGTCAAGTGACCGGTCGAAGCACGGTCGCCTTATACGATCCGGCGACGGGCCGGGCTTCGATACACACCCTGTAGGAGGCGGACATGTCTCACTCCGTTTCCAACCGGCAAAAGCCCGTCTGGCGGCAGATTCGCAAGCCCATCCCGCCCCCGGGACGCCCCCAGACGACGAGAAAAGGCAAAAAAGCATACAACCGCAAGGATAAATCCTGGAAGACGGATATTCTTTAAAATAAACCAAGACCAGGGCTGTTTTCATGAAAAAGGGGGCGCTCCGCCGTAAAAGGAATCGAATCGGGCGGCCGCCGGCTTCACGGCCCGGGCAACCAAGGCATCATGCCCGGCGCGGCTCCAGCCAACTTCAAGGAAAATCGGCCGGTTCCAAGCCCGGCCGAGCAGATTTTAGTGAAAGCCCCCTTCCGGCGGCAAGTTGCGTGACCGGAGCGGCTGTTGTATACTATCTCCTTATTTTTTTAAAACTTAACGTTCCTATTTTTTATAAAGGAGTAGTTTCTATGAAAAACGTCATTATCATGGGCGCGGCCGGCCGCGATTTTCACAACTTCAACACGTATTTCCGAGACAACCCGAACTTCAAGGTCGTCGCTTTCACCGCCACTCAAATCCCGGACATCGCCGGGCGGAAGTACCCGGCTGTTTTGGCCGGGAAAATGTATCCCGACGGCATTCCGATTTTCCCCGAGGAAGAGCTCACGGATCTGATCCGCAAAAATAACGTCACCAAGGTTTATTTCTCTTATAGCGACACGTCCCATGAATACGTCATGCACCGGGCTTCCCAGGTCCAGGCCGCCGGGGCGTCTTTCATCCTCCTCGGCCCCGTCGATACGATGGTCAAGAGCGTCAAGCCCGTCATCTCGATCTGCGCCGTTCGGACGGGCTGCGGCAAAAGCCAGACGACCCGCAAGGTCGGCGCCGTCCTGATCGCCAAGGGCCGCAAGGTGGCCGCTATTCGGCACCCGATGCCCTACGGCGACCTGGCCGTGCAGAAGGTCCAGCGGTTCGCCGCCTACGAGGACCTGGACAAGCACCACTGCACGATCGAGGAGCGCGAGGAGTACGAGCCCCACATCAAGGCCGGGATCATCGTTTACGCCGGCGTTGATTACGAGGCCATCCTCCGGGAAGCGGAAAAAGAAGCCGACGTCATTCTCTGGGACGGCGGCAACAACGACTTCCCCTTCTATAAATCCGATCTCGAGATCGTCGTCGTCGACCCTCACCGGGCCGGCCATGAGCTCCTCTATTATCCGGGCGAAACCAACTTCCGCCGGGCCCAGGTCATCGTCATCAACAAGATGGACACGGCCCCGAAAGAGGGCGTGGACAAGATCCTAGAGAACATCAAGGCGTATAATCCCGGCGCGATCGTGATCAAGGCCGACTCCCCCACTCATGTGGAAAACGGCGAACAGATCCGGGGCAAGCGCGTGCTCGTCGTCGAGGACGGCCCGACCGTCACCCATGGCGGCATGCCGTTCGGCGCCGGCGTCGTCACGGCCGAGAAATACGGCGCGGGCGAGCTGGTCGATCCCCGGCCGTTCGCGGTCGAATCGATCGCCGCGACCTACGCCAAGTATCCCCACATGGTCAAGATCCTGCCGGCGATGGGCTACGGCGAAAAGCAGGTCGCCGATTTGGCCGCGACGATCGACAAGGTCGATTGCGACCTGATCATCAGCGCCACGCCGATCGACCTCAACCGGCTGATCAAGACCCGCAAGCCGATGCTTCCGGTCGGTTACGATCTGCAGGAAATCGGCTCTCCGACGATCGAAGACGTCCTTCAGAAATTCTAAACCGGAGGCCCCAGTCTTATGTCCGCCGTTAAACGCCGCCTCGCCCTGATCGCCTTCGGAGGGAACGCCCTTCTTTCCGAAAAGCAGAAGGGCACGCAGGAGGAACAGATTGCGAACGCCGAGGACGCCGCCCGGCTGATGGCGGCCGTCGTCCGCAAGGGCTACGAGCTGATCATCGTTCATGGCAACGGCCCTCAGGTCGGCAACCTGCTCATCCAGCAGGAGGCTGCGGCGGACCACATCCCCCCCTATTCCCTCGATCTCTGCGACGCCATGACCGAAGGCAGCATGGGCTACATGCTGGAACGGGCCCTGGTCAACGAGTTCCGGCGCCATTCGATCGATAAGGAAGCCACGACCGTGGTGACGATGGTCTTGGTCGACAAGAACGACCCGGCCTTCGCCAAGCCGACCAAACCGGTCGGGCCGTTCTACACAGCCGAACGGGCCCAGGGATTGAAGAAGGAAAAGGGCTGGACGATGGTCGAGGACGCCGGCCGCGGCTGGCGCAAGGTCGTGGCTTCGCCCAAGCCGATCGACATCGTCCCCAAGTGGATTATCAACGACCTCGTCCAGGCGGGCCGGATCGTCATCGCCGCCGGAGGCGGAGGCATCCCCGTCATCCTCAACGGCAACGGCCTGTACGAGGGCATCGAGGCGGTTATCGACAAGGATTACGCCTCGAGCCTCATCGCCCGGGAAATCGGGGTCGACCTGTTCATCATCCTGACGGCCATCGACCGCGTCTGCCTCGACTTCGGCAAGCCGGGGCAGCGCGATGTGGCGGTTTTGTCCGTCTCGGAAGCCCGCCGGTTTTTGTCTGAAGGCCAGTTTCCCCCGGGCTCAATGGGGCCGAAAATCCGCGCGGCCATCGAATATATCGAGGCGGGGGGCAAGGAAGTCCTCATCACCGACGCCGCCCACCTGAAGGCGGCTTTGCTCGGCCGGTCCGGAACCCGGATCGTCAGAGACGACCACAAAACAGAAGGAGCCTGATATGAAGAAAGATTTCATCTCCATCCACGACCTCACCCGGTACGAGTTCTTCGAACTGATGGACCAGACTAAAAAAATCAAAGACGATCCGGACGAATACCGAAAGAAGCTGAAAAACCAGGTTCTGGCGATGATCTTCGAGAAACCGTCGCTGCGGACCCGGATGACCTTCGAAGTCGGAATGCTCGAACTGGGAGGAAAAGCCATCTACCTCAGCCCCAGCGAGATCCAGATCGGCAAGCGCGAGACCGTCGAGGATGTCGCCCACAACCTCGAGCGCTGGGTCGACGGGATCATGATCCGGACGTTCGGCCACGACAATGTCATCCGCCTGGCCCAGGCCGCCTCCGTGCCCGTCATCAACGCTCTGACCGACCTCCTCCATCCCTGCCAAGCCATGGCCGATTTCTTCACCCTGAAGGAACACAAGGGCAACATCTCCAAGATCAAGCTCGCCTGGGTCGGCGACGGCAACAACGTCTGCCACAGCCTGATGTTCGCCGCGGCCAAGGCCGGCTGCAAAATGAGCGCGGCCGTTCCCAAGGGCTATGAGCCGAATCCCGAGATCGTCCGGCTGGCCCTCGAGGACGGAAAGGGATCGGATTTCGAGCTGATCGTGACCAACGATCCCCTCGAGGCCGTGGCCGGAGCCGACGCCATCTACGCCGACGTCTGGACGTCGATGGGCCAGGAAGCCGAGAAAGAGGAGCGCTTGAAGCTCTTCGCCTCCTTCCAAGTCAACGAAGCCCTGATGTCCAAGGCCAAGGACGACTGCGTCTTCATGCATTGCCTCCCGGCCCATCGCGGGGAGGAAGTCACGGCTGAAGTCTTCGACGGGCCCCGGTCCATCGTCTTTGATGAGGCCGAAAACCGCCTTCACGCCCAGAAGGCGATCATGCTGGCCTTGATGGGCAAATAAACGAGAACCTATATGGAAAAGGACAACGCTCTCGTCCAGGTGACCCCGGACGACATCTCCTTCATCGAGAAGGAGCTGGCCGGCTCGCGGAAACCGACGACGACCAAAGATCTCGCCGGCAAGCTGGCTTACCAGAAAACCGCCGGCGAGAGGACCCGGGCCGTCAAGCTCTACGATCCGGCCTGCTCCTACGAGGTCGGGGATACGATCTGCAAGGAATATGACGAGGATCTGATCGTCGGGGCGAAGGTCCACGAACACTTTCAGGGGGCCGTTGTCCTGACCGTCATCCGCAAGTTCTTTTACAAGGACTTCGACTGCGAGATGCTCGAGGTCGATTACACCGGAGGGGGCACCTTCCGCAAGCACATCGACTACATGAAAAAGTCCAAGATCCAAGTGATGCTCCCGGCCAACGAGGGCGGGACAAACCGCCCGCCCCGGATCATGCCCCAGGCCGAGGATCCTCGGCTGACCGAGCTGCCGATGACCGAGAGGGACCTCAAAACCCTGGAACGGCTGCTGCGGGCGGCCCTGGCCAAGTCTCCGGCTTTTTTCGCCTGGGGCGACCGGTGGCAGCTGACGGCCGCCCAGCCCTCCCTGCCGGAAGAAACGATCAAGGAGATCGAAGCCCACCTGGCCGAGACCAAGGCTTCGGCCGCGACGGCCGAGCTTGTCTCGACGTTTTTCAGGATGGAGCCGTCCCACGATCTCTTCGACCTCCATTGCCTGGCCCTCAACCGCCTCCTAGAAACAAAATACCGGAGGGATTTCGTCCTGGTTCAGCCGGTCGACTGGGGCCGGTGGATGCTCAAGAGCGTTCTTTCGGCCATGCCGGAGGGCCTGCCTCTAGCGGCTCCCATGGCCGCCCTTCCGCCGTTTGAAAACGAGGAAACGATCGCCGTCACTCCCTTCCACGAGTTTCCGCTGAAAGTCTACCTCGGCTGGCGGGAAATCCTCTCCGGCGGCGTCAAGATCCCCAAGGGATTCAACAAAGAGCTGTCCCAAGCCCGGGAATATGTTTTCACCGACGCCGACGAAAAGAAAAGCTACACCGTCCATTACTTCCCCCAGCAGGGGTATTTCCTGGGGCTGCGCGAATATTTCGAAACAACGGCGATCCCCCAGGGCACAAGCATGACCCTGGAAAAAACCGGTCCGATCCAGTTCAACTTCTGGCTGAAAAAGTCGAAGAAGAAGATCCAAGTCGCCCGCATGGCCTATGAAACCAAAGGCGACACCTTCGCCGAAGCGGGCGAAATGGCCACCCTGGCCATGCCGAACAAGATCATCTATCTCGAACGCGAACACCTCGAGCGGCTGACGGCCCTGATCCCGCAGCGGACGGGGTTGGACCTCAAGGGTCTCCTCATCCTGGTTTTCAAGCAGTTCAGCCTCCAATCGGCGAATTATTCCCTCCATTACCTCCGGGCCTATCATCTTGTCGACATTCTCCGGCGGACCACCCAGGAGGACGTGGAATTCACCCTTCTCAACAGTCCGGAATTTGAAAAATCAGACAAGAAGAAGGGGATTTTCTACTACCATGAAACCCCTTCGGAGACGCCTGTCGAGGAAGCGGAGGGAGAAGAAGCCGCGGCCGAGGAAATCATTTCCGAAGAGGCCGGCGAGCTGACCTCGGATGACTTCCTGGAACACGAGTTCACGATTCTCGAGCAAGCCCCGCCGCCGGCGCCGCCGGCCGCGGCTCGGAAAGAGGAAGAAGCCGCAGCGATGGCCGAAGCGGAGGCCGAGCTCGAGGCGTTCGAGGCGGAAAAGAAAGTCAAAATCGAGAAGGAAGCGGCCCCCCCTCCTAAAAAAGAAAAAGAGAAGAAGAAAATCGGCCTCGAAAGCGACCGCCGGCCGAGATCCCGCAAAAGCGAACGGCGGGTCAAGGAAGAGGAGCTCGTGGAGCTCGAGTCCGTGCGCGAGGCGCTGTTCGCCGAAAAAGGCGCGGAAAGCGAGGGGCTGGAGCTTCCCGCCGATAAGACGGAATTCGAACAGCCCGAAGTCCCGGTCGAAACGGCTCCGCCGGCCGGGCCCGGCCCGCTTGGCGCGTTCGGCGGCGGCCTGTTCGCCGAGAAGCTCAAGGTCGCTCTGAAGAAGAAAAGAGGGGAAAAGGCCGAAGAGCCGGACAAACCGGACGAAACGTCCTGAACCGCTTCCCGTTTCGAGTTTCATGGGCAGGCAGAGAAAGGCCGGCGTGATCGGCCGATTCACGGTCGCCGCGCCTCTCGCTTTTTTTCTCGTTAGCGTTCCGAGCAGCCTTCTCGGCCGGGAAGAAACGTCTCGTCCGGCCGGCCGGTTCCGGGCCGCGTTCGGCCTGGATTCCCTGGAACGCAAATATTACCAGCCGGAGTTCCGCTTGTCCGCGCCGCTCGGCGGTCCCGGCGGGAACGGGCTTTTTCTCGACCTGAGCTACCTCCAAAAAATCAACGGCGACATGGAAGGCCCGATCGACTTCTGGGTTCGGGCCGGCTGGGCCGCCCCCCTGTCGGCCGGAGTCGAGGCCGAGGCGAGCTTGAATCATTTCTGCCGGCACCAGACGTCGCTGTTCAGCGATTATATTCTGAACCTCAACGAGATTGTCGGGCGCCTCCGGCTTCGACACGGCGGATTCCGGGCCGGCTTCGGCTTGGGGACGTATCTCGGAGGAACCCCTGGCTATGACGGCTTGGCGGTTTTCGAGGCCGCCGGGACGGGACTCCTTTTCCCGGAGATTTCCTGGGCGGCCGAGGTCAAATGGGTGAATTTCTCCGAGATCCTCTACGAGGCGGAGCTGGCCGTCGCCCTTTCCCCAGGCGCGGAGCTGGTGCTGGCCGGCTTAAAGACCTATCGGCTCCCGGCGGCGACTCACGTCGGCGTTCGTTTCGGAGCCGACGGCGGAGGCTCCCGGTTTCTCGACGCCTTTGACGTGACGGCCGGAGTCTATCCCTTTTACGACGCCTACAAGGTGATGATCGACGGGACCTTCCGCCTGCCGCTTCTCCGCCGGGAATCCCGGCGCTTTTTCATTGACACCGCCTTCAGTTCCCCCCTTCTGACCGGTTCCGGTTTCTGGGGCCAATTCTGGCCGGACCGGATGATGTACTCCGTCACGGCCGAATACGAGCGGCCGGTCGGGAGGGCGTTCGCCTCCGTCTACGGTCGTTACATCGCCGATATGCCGGTGGATAAAGCCGTTCGATTCCGGGCCGGCGCTTCCACCGGTCTGGCCATCCGAAACCAGCCCGATTTCAACCGCCTTGACGGTCCGATCCGCTTCGAGGCCCGGGCGGGCTTCGATTTCAAGTTCGCCTATGACTTCGGGATGAAGATCGGCCTCAACACGACCGGCCCGGCGGACCTGAAAGCCGGCCTCGATATCCTCTTCGAGGCCAACGACGCCCGCCGCACCGTTGAAGCCCGGGTTTTCCTCGATTTCGGCCGGGACGTGTCCGTCCGGCCGTTTGTCGGCGTGCGGCGCGTCGTCCCCCTGGCCGGAGACTCCGCTTCCGACGGAACGTTCCCGCGGATCGTGGCCGCGGGGATTTCTTTCTACACCTGGTTTGACTAGGACCTCGAAGACGGCGACGAGGGCTCTTCCAGAATCTCGCGGCCGGCGCCCTTTCTTCGGGTGACGCCCATTTCGTCAAGCAGCTCCAAGAGGGGAATCGCGTATTTCCGGCTGAGGCCCGTCATCTCCTTGAATTCCGCAACCGGCAGGTCCCGCGGTCCTTTGGCCCGAAGCTTTTCGATCAGATCCTCCAGCCACGGCCGGTGGACGTAATACCCGTCTTTTCCGGCGATGATCCGTTTCCGCTCGACCAGAATGTCCAACAACTGGTTCCGGGTTTCAGGCGAAAGATTCATCCGTTCGCAGACTTCAGCCGGGGAAACCGAGCGGGGACGGCCGGCGAAGCATTCCTCTTCGATCTTTTGGAGGATGCGTTCTTCGCGCTCAGGCAGCTCCCGGACGAAATCGGCCAGGGCGTAGAACCCGTGGTCCTCCCGGAGCTTGCCCTCATGGACGAGGGTTTTCAGGCACAGTAGCAAAATCTGGCGCGGGATTTCGAAGCGCTCCTGGATTTTGGAAAGGGCGACGCCGCGCTCCTTGATGTGCGAGGAATGGAATTTCTCGAGATAGGCGACGAATTTCTCCTCGAAATAATCGATCGCCTCCCGGGCGACAAGATGGAGAGGGGCGAAGGAGAGGATGCGGATCCGGCCTTCGGACTCCAGCGCCTTGGCCAGATCGGTCAATCCCTGGAAATCCGGGGGGAAAACGCCGGCTAAATCCTTTTGCCGGAGCCCCTGCAATCCATAAGCCTTGGCCAGGGCGATGATCTTGGGGCCGTCGCCGGCCGGAAGACGCTTGGGAATCGGAGGGTGGGAGGCGCGCATGGTGACTGTTCTCGAAACCGCGTTTCATTGTAAGGGAAACGAGAAAGAAAGAAAAGAAACAGGCCTCCCCGGGAGTCCGTCCGTTTCAGCCTCGACGAACGCCCTTGATGGCTGAAGAGGAAATCCTTTCAATGAAAGACGGAATTCAATGTCCGCGCTTTTTTCGGCCGCGGCTTGTTTTTCGTTCGAGGCCGGCTGGCTCTTGCTCCGCCGGCAACACCAGGCTCATCCGCCGGTTGACGGGATCGACGGCGGCGATCTGGACGGAAAGGCCCTGGCCGAGCTCGTATTGCCGGCCGGTGCGCTTGCCGGTCAGCGCGCCGCGGGAGCGCTTGGCGAAATAATCCCCGCCCAGGTCGTCGTAGGCGAGCAACCCGGAAACGAAATACTCGTCAAGCTCGACGATCAGACCGCCGCGGGAAAAGTCGACGATCAGACCGGAGACGACGTCGCCGAGGCGTTCCTTGAGAAACCGGAAGATCCGCCATTCGACGAGGTCCTTCTCGGCCGCGTCGGCCTTGCGTTCCTGTTCGGACGAATGAACGGCGGCCGCCTCGAGCCCGGCCGGGCGAGGGACGCGTCCGGCCAGGTCGTCCTTCAGAAGCCGGTGGACGACGAGATCCGGGTAGCGGCGGATCGGGGAGGTGAAATGGGTGTAATCCTTGAGCCCGAGGCCGAAGTGCCCGGATCGTTCCGAGGAATATTCGGCCAGCCGCATCGCCCGGAGGATCTGGACGCTGACGAACTTCTCGAGCCGCGTTCCCTCGGCCGCCCGGACGGCGGATTGTAGATCCCGGGAAGTGATCCTCTTGGATTCGGGGAGCAGGATGTGGAAGAAGGCCAGCGTTGCCCGGAGCTTCTCGAGGTCCTCCTCGGCCGGGGCCTCGTGGACGCGGTGGAGGGAGGGGATCCCGCGGAGGCGGAGATATTCGGCCACGGCGACGTTGGCCGCGACCATGAATTCCTCGATGAGCTCATGGGCTTCGTTCCGGGCCAAAGCCGCGACCGAGGCGACTTTCCCTTCCTGGTAGACAAGCTCCGGCTCGACCAGGTCGAAGTCCAGGCTCCCCCCCGCCAGCCGCCGCTTCCGGATCGCCCGGGCCAGCGTTCGCATGTCCAGGATGTCGGGGACGATCGAGGCGCGGGCCTCCCGCTCGGCCGGATCGTTTTCCATGATCTTGAAGACCGAATCGTACGTCATCCGTTCGACCGTCCGGATGACCGAGGGATGGAAGGACGTCCCGATCCGCTCCCCCTCCGCATTGAAATCCATGACGACGGAAACGGCCAAGCGCTCGAGGCGCGGCCGAAGCGAGCAGAGATCGTTGGAGAGCCGGGCCGGGAGCATCGGCAGGGTCAGGCCGGGAAAGTAAACGCTTGTCGCCCGGGCGAAGGCCTCGGCCTCCAGGGCCGTCCCCGGCCGGACGTAATGCGACACGTCGGCGATGTGAACCCCGAGCCGGAAGCCGCCGGACGGCCTCCGGGAAATGGAGACGGCGTCGTCGAAGTCCTGGGCGGCCTCGCCGTCGATCGTGAACGTTTTCCATGAGCGGAAATCGGCCCGGCCGGCGATCGTCTCGGCCGCGGAGACGGCGGCGGTTTGCTCCGCTTCCGCCTCGGCCGCCGGGGAAAAAGCATCCGCCAGTCCGTACTTTCGGATGATGACTTGGGCGTCGACGCCGGGATCGTCCGGCCGGCCGAGCACCTCGACGATTTTCATGTCCGCCCGCTCGACGGAAACGATCTCCCCGGCTTCCGGGAAAAACGATCCCCGGGAAACGATCGGGATTTCCTCGGCCGACGGGGTTTCGAACGGGACGAAAAACGGGCGGCCGAACCGCTCACCGAAGATCCCCAGGAGCCGCTTTTTGACTTTCTTGACGATCCGGACGACCCGGCCTTCCAGCCGCCCGCTCCGGCCGGACGCGTTCACGATCACCTCGACCTGGTCGCCGTGGACCGCCCCGGAGGAAAACCGGGATGGAACAAAGACATCCTCCCCCTTTTCGGAGACGACGAAGCCGAAGCCGCGGCCGAAGGTTTCAAACGTTCCTTTCCGCAGGTCGGAGGCCGGCGGCAGGAGCCAGCGATCCCTCGCCCGACGGGCCAGCTTGCGATGAACGAGACTCTGAAGGCGGTCCTCGACCTTGGCCCGGGATTT
>JAAZPG010000250.1 GCA_012797375.1 Acidobacteriota bacterium | reverse complement strand
GACGATGGCGCAGAGGTTGCGGAGCTTCATGTCCGCTCCGGAGTTGGCCGCCTCCCAGACCGATCCCTCGGCGCATTCGCCGTCGCCGCAGAGGACGAAGACGCGGGCGGGCGATTTGCCCAGGCGCATCGCCGCGGCCATCCCGGCGCCGACCGAAAGCCCCTGCCCCAGGGAGCCGGTGGCGACCTTGATCCAGGGCATCCGGGGCGTCGGATGGCCCTCCAGGCCGCTCGTGATCTTCCGGAAATCGAGGAGCGCTTCGGCCGGGAGGATCCCCGCCTCGGCGTAGGCCGCCCAAAGAATGGGCGCGGCATGCCCCTTGGACAGCACGAGCTCGTCGTTGCCCCAGTCGTTCGGATCGGCCGGGTTGAACCGCATCCCGCCGAAAAAGAGGGCGGTGATGATCTCGGCGGCCGAGAGGCAGGTGGTCGGGTGGCCGGAGGCCGAAGCCGTGGTCATTCTCATGGACTGGGCGCGGAGGCGCTTGGCGATCCCATTCAAGGCATC
The DNA here is from genome assembly GCA_012797375.1 of Acidobacteriota bacterium. Classification (GTDB taxonomy): domain Bacteria; phylum Acidobacteriota; class Aminicenantia; order Aminicenantales; family UBA4085; genus JAAZPG01. Next base: position 5,845 of record JAAZPG010000250.1, on the reverse strand, counting down.
GATGCGGTTCATGGGGATTTATTCTCCTCGAGGGGCGTTCCGTCTTCCGGAGGGATTATATCAAATCGCGCGCCCGGCGGGGACTGCCGTTCAAAGACGATTTTCTCCTTTTCAGGATCCCGGCGGGCCAGGTTTTTCAAGCCGGGGGCGGCCGCCGAATTCGGAGTCGATCATTCTCCCGGCCTGAAAACCGGGGACCGGCCCGGGCGATTCCTCGATTCGAGAAAAATCCAAAAGGTTGAACCGGCGTTCTGCCTCGGGCGGACGACATAAGGAGACCGAAAGACGAAATTCAGCCAAACGAGCGCGGCGGCGCTTTAAGGCCGGGCGGCGGAAGGCGGAAAGAACCGGCGGCGAAGCGAAGGACGGAATCTCCGGAACGACTCGTCAGCGGAGGCCGCGGGGAACGGTCTTGGAGAAATAAATGCGGCGGCACTGGACCAAGGGGAAAGACTCCCCTGTCTCGAAAACGAAGGCCTTCCGGTCGGCCGCATAAGCCGAAATGCGACCGGAATGAATGTCCCCGCTTTTCAAGAAAATGTAATGGTCGTTGGTCTCGAGGATGTTCCGCTCCTCGGGGAAATTCCAATCCCCCGATTCAAAGTTGATCATCCAGACATCGCGGAGGGCGATGAGGCTCCCGCTCTCCATCTTGAGATCGAGCGGAGGGAGGACGACGTCGATGATCCGGCCGGTGAGAACCTCCCCGTTTTTAAGAAAAACCGCCTGGCTTCCGGGCGGCAGGCGCTGCGCGGCGGCCGCGCCGGCGGCCGCGACGAGAAGAGCGGCGGCGATCCAAGACACGCTTTTTTTCATCCCGTTCTCCCGGAGATCATCTTAGCCGAACCGCCCCCGGGATGCAAATGCCGGCCGGCGCTCAGGACTTGGCCGCCGCCCGGGCTTTCCGCCGGGCGAAGCGGCGGCGGATGATGTGGACGACGATCCAGGCCAGGAGCAGGACGACAGCCGCCAGGCCGAGGACGACATAGGTCGGGGCGTGGGCCCCGGCCAGGAGCTTGACCGGATTCCACGACGGCTCGGAGACGAGCCGGCCGGCGGAAGCCGCGTAGACAGGGGGGATTTCGGCCAGCCCGTCCCCGTCGGCGTCGGAAAACGAGCGCAGCATCGCGGCCAGCGAGATCCACTCCTTGACTTCCTGAACGCCGGAGGAAGCGGGATCGCCGTCGATGATGAGATTTTCGAAATCCGTCCGGACATTCCCGTCGGCGTCCTTGGGTTCGATTTTTAAAATTCCGTGCGAAGCCCGGGAAACATATCCGAGCATGCGGGTGAGGTAGAGATTCGCGACGACGGGGTAGAGCCGGTCAGGCTCCATCGGCCGCCTTGTCCCGTTCGCCTCCTCGAATTCGATCGCCGTGACCCGGTCGAACGGGATCCGCCGCGGATTGTAGCGGACGAAAGCCCCGGAGATCTGGAGGTGAGCGTCGCCGTGGCCGGACGCGATCGTCGTTTCCACCTCGAACGCCCGCCGGATTTCCCGGCCGGTCAGCCAGATGCAGACGAGCGGATACCCGATCCGGCCGTCCGGCCCGAGGCCGAGCGAAAGGACGTTGAAAACGTCGTGGCCCGTGATCGGGCCGGGGAACAGCGAGTCGCGCATGTTTCCCCAGGGATGAATGGCCAGGACCGGCCCGTCCGCCCCCCGCGCGCCCGCCGTTTTCATCGAGCGCCGATAAGCGTCGGTCACCAAGTCGCCCAGACCGATCTCCCAGCTGGAATTGATCGGAGCCGGCGGGATCATGGCCAGGGCGATCTCCGTTTCGGCCAGCGGCTCCCAGGGATCGAGGCCGTAAGCTTTTTCGACCTCGAGATCCACGCGGGCGCTCAGTTTCGCGGCCTCCGCGGCGACCTCCGGGTCCTCGGGAATGTCCCCGGTCACCGGCCGCAGGGCATAGGAAACGACCCGGAAGCGCCCCTCGGCGGTCCGCTCCAAGCGGAGATCGCCGAGGTCCTCGCCCCGGCATCCGACGCCGACGATGATCGTCGACCCGACGAGGATCGGAGAAACGAGCCGCCGGTGGGTATGGCCGCTGACGATCACGTCGATGTCGGGGACCTCGGCGGCCAGCTTTTCGTCCTCGGAGGTCTTGGGATCGGGCGTCGTTCCGGCATGGGACAGGGCGATGACGAGGTCGACCTTCTCCCGCTCGCGGAGAATCGAAGCCGTCTCGCGGGCCCGGGCGATCATGTTCGTGAAAACGACCGGGGCGGCGGCCGGGGCGTCATCGGCCGCGTTCCGGCCCATGAGGCCCATCAAGCCGATTTTCAATCCGTTCCTGTCCACGACCAGGTATTCATCGACCGGGTAATCCTTGAAGACGGCTTCCAGCAGATCATCCTGGCCGTCCTTGGGATCGAAAGCGACGTTGGAGGCGACGAGCGGAACGGCGGCCCCATTCACCTTCGCCGTCGTCAAAGCCCGGGCCAGGGCGGCGGAACCGTAGTCGAATTCGTGGTTGCCGAAGGTCGTCACCTCGATGCCGGCCATTTTCATCAGCCGCATTTCGGCCGCTTCCGGCTGGAAAATGACTTGGAACAGCGATCCGGCGATCATGTCGCCGACATCGACGACGAGCATCCGGTCGCCGTGCCGCTCGCGCTCCGCCTTGATCATGGCCGCGATCCGGGCGAATCCGCCGCGGCCCTCGGCCCGGCCGGCCTCATCGAAAATGCGATGCGGCGAAACGGCCGAATGGACATCGCCGGTGAACAGAAGGATCAGGTCGGGAGGATTTTGACCGGCCGCGGGCGTCCCGGCCGCCGCCGCCAGGCCGAGGACGGCGGCGAAAATGATCCGGGCGGCGAATCGCGGGGCTTGGAGAGGCCGGCGGTTGAAAATGGACATGATCCCTCCTTGTTCCTTTTTTTCGAGGCGGCTCCCCATCAGGTCCGCCATGATTTCGGAAAGAACAGCTGTTCGTAAAGCGCGAGAGCGTAGCGGTCGGTCATCCCGGCGACGATGTCGCCGACCCGGATCACGACCGGATCGCCGGCCGGATAGTCCTTGACGTAGCCTTCGGGATGCTCGACAAAGTACCGGAACAGGTCCCGGATGATCTTTTCCGTCTTGCGGAGCTCCTCTTTCGCCTCGGGATGATTGTAGACCCGCTCGTAGAGGAAGTCGCGGAGCTCGACCACGGCTTTCATGGTCTCGTCGCTCATGGCGATCCGCCCCAACCCGGTTTTCAGGCTGGACTCGACGACGTCCACAACCATCCGGTCGATGCGGGTGGCGTGGTACTTGCCCAGGAAGGCGACGAGCGGGCGGGGGATGTCGGCGTCCTTGAGAAATCCCGCCCGGACGGCGTCGTCGAGGTCGTGGTTGACATAGGCGATGACGTCGGAAACGCGGACGATTTGGCCCTCAAGCGTCACCGGGAGATCCTCCTTGCGGCGGTCGAGGATTTTTCCCCGGCCCTTGGAGTGGCGGTAGATGCCGTCCCGGACCTCGGCTGTCAGGTTGAGGCCCTTGCCGTCGTATTCGAGCTTCTCGACCACCCGGAGGCTTTGGGCGAAATGGGTGAATCCGCCGGGAAGAAGGCGGGCCAGCGTCTCCTCGCCGGCGTGGCCGAACGGAGTGTGGCCGAGGTCGTGGCCGAGGGCGATGGCCTCGGTCAGGTCCTCGTTGAGGCGCAAGGCCCGGGCGATCGTCCGGGCGATCGCCGACACCTCGAGGGTATGGGTCAGCCGCGTCCGGTAGTGGTCGCCGAACGGAGCCAGGAAAACCTGGGTTTTATGCTTGAGCCGGCGGAACGACTTCGAGTGGAGGATCCGGTCCCGGTCGCGCTGGAACGCCGTCCGGAAAGGATGCAGCGCTTCGGTCCGCTCCCGGCCCTTGGAGTCCCGCGAAAGACTGGCTTTCGGAGAGAGAGTCTTTGCCTCGATCTCCTCCAGCTCCTCCCTGATGTTCACCCGGCGATTATACCAAAATTTCGAGGGCCGCGTTGGATTCCGTTCGAGCAGCCGCGGCGCCCCGCCGGACGGATCTTGGATCGGTCCGGGGAATGACCGGAGATGACGCGCGAGCCGCCGATCCGGACTGACTCTCCGGCCGGGGAAAAGGTCTCCTTTGTCCGCCGCCCGACCTGCCCGCCGTTTGGCGGACTCCTGGACGGCTTCCCGGATCTCCCGGCCGACGGACCGCAAAACGCCGGGAAGTGATCGCCCGGCGCGGGCCGCGAAATCTCCGGCGTCCCTCCCCGGCCTCTTCACGACTTGGAAGGCCGGGGGGATTTCGCCTACAATACGCCCATGGGCATCATCACGGAAAACGTCCGGGCGGTTCTGGCCGAGCTTCCCCCGGGAGTCGAGCTCGTGGCCGCGGCGAAAACGAAGTCTCCCGAGGACATCCTCGAAGCGATCGAGGCCGGCGTCACGATCATCGGGGAGAATTACGTCCAGGAAGCCCAGGCCGCTTTCGCCGCCGTCGGCCGCCGGGCCCGGTGGCATTGCCTTGGCCATCTCCAATCGAACAAGGTCAAGCGGGCCGTCGAAATCTTCGATATGATCGAGACGGTCGACTCGGCCGGCCTGGCCCGGGAGATCGGGAAGCGGGCCGCGGCCCTGGGCAAGACGATGCCCGTCTTGATCGAGATCAACAGCGGCGAGGAAAGCCAGAAAACCGGCGTCCGGCCGGCCGAGGCCGAAGCCCTCATCGGCGAAATCGCCCGAATCCCGAACGTCGCCGTCCAGGGATTGATGACGATGGGGCCCTTCGAGGGCGATCCCGAAGAGTCCCGGCCTTATTTCCGCCGGACGCGCGAGATCTTCGAAGCGCTCAAGAAAAGCGGAATCCCCAACGTGGAGATGCGGCGCCTCTCGATGGGGATGACGAATTCCTACCGCGTCGCGATCGAGGAAGGGGCCACCCTCGTCCGCCTCGGGACGAAAATCTTCGGCGCCCGCTCCTGATCCGCCGAACGGGACCCGTTTCTCCTCGCAAGAGCGGCGGCTTCAGCCTCCGCCGGACGAGGCATCCCCCGCCTTCCGCCGCGCCGGCCGGGATCCGGACCGGGCCGGATTCAGATTAAAATGTTTTCCGTCCAGCCGAGCTTGACGAGATCGATGTCGGCCGGATCGCTTTTTCCCAGACGGTGCCGCGTGTCGGCCAGCTGGATGTGATGGGCCGACGTCTCCAGAGGCTTGTCCTCGCCGAACACCTCGAGCCGCTTGGCCCGGATGATGGAATATCCGGTCGCGTCCACGGCCACGACGTCTTGGCCGATGATCAGCCCGCCGTACATCCAGAGGTACTGCTCGCTGAACCCGCGCGGCCCGATATTGTGGTATTGGGGGGTCAGCATCGAGAGGATATTGAGCTTCGTCCTCCCCTTGACCGGCGGAAGGCTCCAGATCGCGGCCAGGTCGGCGCAGGCGTCGCCGTGATAATCGGATGGCTTGGGGACGAACATGATGTAGTTCTTGAGGCAGCTTCCCATCCCGGCCCAGTAATGGACGCGGGCCGGGCGGACGTTGACCAGGACCGTGGCCGCCTTGAAGACCGGGTCGTCCAGCACTCCGCGGTCCCGGATGGAAATCCGGTCGGCCCGCACGCCCGCCTCCAGAAGGCGGGCCCGGATCGCCTCTTCCAGCTCCGGACCGGTCGGCAGGTAATTCCAGACGTTGGTCTTGACTCCGACCGTGTCTTGCGGACCGGCCACGCGGGCCCAGGCCGCGGCCGGATCCTTCTCGGCGAAGAGCGTCGTCATCGCCTCGTCGAGCATTTTTTGAACGACGACGGCGTCGATCTTGCGCCCTTCGCCCACGGCCGCCGCGTCGCGGACCAGAATGACCCGCGATTTGCGGGACATCGAGGTGATCCGGG
>JAAZPG010000249.1 GCA_012797375.1 Acidobacteriota bacterium | reverse complement strand
TGTACTCGGCCCAGGCCTCGTTGATCTTCCTCTCCTTCTCCTGGAGGGCTTCGTTGACGTCATTGAAGGCCGGCTTGACCGGGTTGGGCGGATTGACGTCCTGGAAAATCAGCTGGTTGACGTCGATCCCGATTTCATAGAGATCGCAGAGCTTCTGGAGATCTTCTTTCGCCTCGGCCGCGATCCGGGCCCGGCCCGTCGTGATCGTCTCGTCGACGGCGTTGTCGCCGATGACCCGGCGGACGACGGCTTCGTTCATGTCCCGGAACGTTTGCTCGGTGTCCCGCATCTTGAACAGGAACTTATAGGGATCCTTGATCTTGTATTGGACGATCCACTCGGCGACGACGACATTGAGGTCGCCGGTCAGCATGACGGCCTCGGCTTCGACGTCGGCCGGGGCGATGTATTGGGTTAGAGCCCCGCCGCCGCCGGCCGACCGGAATCCAAACTCCAGCTTCAGCTGCCGCTGGACCGGGACCTTGGTCAGGGCCTCGATGCCCAAGGGAAGCTTGAAGTGAAGTCCCGGATCGGCCGTTCGGACGAACTTGCCGAACCTCAGGATCACCCCCATTTCATCCGGGTCGACCTGGTAGAACGATCCGGCCAGGAGAATCACGAGGACGATTCCGCCGAGGATGTAATAAATCAGCTTCCGGGGGATCTTGGGAAGCTTGGGCATTTGCCCCTCCCATCCCTGAAATGGATTCTGGTTGGTCATGCGCCTCTCCTCCTTTCCTCTCGCCGTCTTCCATCATACGGGAAACGACGGCGAAAGTTAACGCGGAATCCCGAATCGAGCCGGGCGGGCTATTTCCAGGCGGCCATCAGCTGGGGAAGGTCGGACAGGTCGGCTTCGGCGATCCGGAGCCGGCTGGAGTCCACGTCGCCGAGGGTTTTCAGCCCGGAACCGGTGATGACGAGCACCGAAGCGGCGCCGGCCGGGATCCGGCCTTCCTTCGACATTCTCAAAAAGGCGGCCAGGACCGTGGCCGAGGCCGGATCGCTGAGGAGGCCCTCGTCCTCGGCGAGCAGGCGCTGGGCCCGGAGAATCTCGGTTTCGCCGACGGCTTCCATCGCCCCGCCGTGGGCGGCCAGGAGCTTGAGGACGACTCTTCCCGCGGGCGGCTGCGGGTTGGCGATGGCGTGGGCGATCGTTTGGGGTTTGCGGACGGGAGCGACGGCCGCCCGGCCCCGGGCGAAGGCCCGGGCGATGGGGGCGCAGCCCCGGGCCTGAACCCCGACGATCCGCGGAATGCGGCGGATCAGGCCGGCCCGCTTCAGGTCCAGAAAGCCGCGGAGGAGGCCGATGAGGTGCCCGCCGGAGCTGACCGGAACGAAAAGATAATCGGGGGCCTTGCCGCCCATCTGCTCAAAAATTTCGAAAGATGTGACTTTGTATCCCTCGATTCGGTATGGATCGACGGAGTTGATGAAGTAAAAGCTGAGAACCCGGCCGATCTCGAAGCTTTTCACGAAAAGGCGGGCGTAATTGCCGCGGACCCGGATGACGTTGGCTCCATGCATCCCGGCGGACAGGATTTTTTCCAGGGGCGTGTCGTCCTTGATGAAGACGACCGTCCGCAAGCCGGCCTTGGCCGCGTAGGCGGCCGTCGAGCCGGCCATGTTGCCCGTCGAAATCGTCCCGACCGTTTCGAACCCGAGGGCTTTGGCCATGTGGATGGCGACGATCGAGCCGCGGTCTTTGAAGCTGCCGGTGGGATTCACGGCCTCGTTCTTGACCCAGAGCGGCGGCGTCCGGAAGACGGACCGCAGACGGTTGAGAGGGAAGAGGGGGGCCCCTCCTTCGCCCAACGAGAGGTCCGGATCGAATTCCGGGAGAGGAAGAAAGCCGAGGTAGCGGGCGACGCCCATCGGCCGGCCGCGGCGGATCGCCGGCGACTTCGGGACAAAGGCCGAGAGAAGGGGATCGCCGCAGGCGCGGCAAAACAGGCTTCGGACGTCGGCCGGATAGGGCCGGCGGCAGATCGGGCAGATGAACGCATCCAGGCTCATGATCGTTGCCTCTTACGGACGGCGAAGGAATACCTTATAATATTTCGGCCTCCGATGGAAACGAAAATTAGCCTTAGCGGACAAGACGCCCGGTGGATGGGGGAAGCGCTTCGGGAAGCGCGGAGGGCCGCGGCCAGGGGCGAGGTTCCGGTCGGGGCGGTGATCGTCCGCGAGGGGAGGGCGGTGGCCCGGGGAGGGAACAAGCCGATCCGGAGCGGCGATCCGACGGCCCACGCCGAAATCGTCGCGATCCGGGCGGCGGCCCGGAAGACGGGCAATTACCGGTTGACGGGGTGTGAAATCTACGTGACCGTCGAGCCGTGCGCGATGTGCCTCGGGGCGATCCTCCAGGCCCGGCTCGGCCGGCTGGTCTACGGCGCGGCCGATCCCAAGGCCGGGGCGGTGAAGTCCATTATCCGTTTTCCCATCCGCAAAACGAATCACAAGCTCGATGTCCGGGGCGGCGTGGGGGAGGAAGAGAGCGCCGCCGTCTTGAGGGATTTCTTCCGCGCCCGCCGCAAGAACGGCCCCGCCCGCAAATCCGAACCTGTTTAACCATTTCCCAATTCAAATCCGAACCTGGTTATCCTTTTCCGTATTTCAATCGGTACCTGTTTATCCATTTCCCGATTTCCGGATGCTCCGAATTCATTTAATCCGTAGTTGATTCACTGTTTCTTTCCTGTCCATCAATCAATCAGCACCAAGTCTTCCATTTCCCGATTTTCAGGAATTTGATACCGGCGTCTGTTTAATTGTTTCCGAATTTAACGGCATCGGATTCCGGACTTGATCTTGATTTCATTTTGGCGTTTTCGCCCATATCCGCTATAATGAGTCGCTTCTTACGGAGAGGTGACCGAGTGGTTGAAGGTGCCGCTCTCGAAAAGCGGTGTGCCCGTGAGGGTACCGCGGGTTCGAATCCCGCCCTCTCCGTTCCCGCAGGAGGAGCGTCTACCTGCAGTCCTTCCCTAGTCATAGGGAAGGCAGGATGGGTAGATACGGATACAAAGGGTCTTAAAGACGCTCCGGTCTTAAGACCCTGCAGGAGGAGCGTCTA
>JAAZPG010000024.1 GCA_012797375.1 Acidobacteriota bacterium | reverse complement strand
CGGCATAAGTCTCCGGCCGGTTGAGATCGCCCCGGATCATTCGGACGCCCGGCAGCCCCTCGAGGCCGGAAGGCGTCGGGCGGGGCGTGCGGACAAGAAGCCGGATCCCGCCGTCCGGATTCAGATCGGAGACGGCCTTGACGATATGCCGGCCGAGATGGCCGAAGCCGCCGGCGATGAACGTCGCGGTCACGGCGCCCCTTTGGGAAGCTTCGCCCGGCGCCGGGTTTCGGCCGGTTCGGTCATGAAAGGCCCGGCTGGAGCTCAGCGGGAATAAAATTCGCGGATCTTGTCGACGACATAATCCTGCTCGTCCGTCCTCAGCTCGGCATAGATGGGCAAAGCCAGGACTTCCTTCGACGCTTTTTCCGCGACCGGAAGATCGCCCGGACGGTAGCCGAGCGAGGCGAAGCATTTCTGGAGATGGAGCGGCAGCGGGTAGAACACGGCCGTTCCGACTCCGTTTTCTCGAAGAAAGTCCCGCAGACCGTCCCGGTCGGCCGCCCGGATCACGTACTGGTGGAACGTGTGGTAATCCGCCGCTCCGGAAAATTCATGGACGGCCGCCGGCGGGACGACGGCCCCCTCGGCCTGAAGCCCCGTCTCGGCGAACTTGCGGTTGTAGGCCGCGGCCAGGGCCCGCCGCTTCTTCTGCCATTCCGGAAGATGGCGGAGCTTGACCCGGAGAACGGCGGCTTGGAGGGCGTCGAGGCGGAAATTACCTCCGACTTCGTCGTAAAAATAGCGTTCCGTTTCGCCGTGGGTGCGGAGCTTGCGCAGCCGGCGGCCGAGGCCGGGATCGTTCGTGAGAACCATGCCGCCGTCCCCGAAACCGCCCAGGTTCTTGGTCGGGTAGAACGAGAGCGTGCCGGCTTGTCCACAAGCGCCGGCCTTCCGGACGCCGGACCCGGAGGGATAATCGGCCCCGATGGCCTGGGCCGCGTCCTCGACGACGGCCAGGCCTTCGTCCCGGCCGAGGGCCAGGAACGCATCCATGTCGGCGCATTGGCCGTAGAGGTGAACCGGCAAAACCGCCTTGACCCGGACGCCGGGCTCCCTTTTCCGGAACGCGGCCAAGGCGTCCCGGGCCCGGAGGGGGTCGAGGTTGAACGTCACCGGGTCGATGTCGGCGAACACCGGCCGGGCGCCGAGACGGGCGATCGTCCCGGCCGTCGCGAAAAACGTGAACGGCGTCGTGAGCACCGCGTCGCCGGGCCCGACCTCCAGGGCCATTAGGGCGACGAGGATGGCGTCCGTGCCGGAGGAGACGCCGACGGCTCGGGCCGTTCCGCTGAGGGCGGCCACCTCTTTTTCCAGAGCCTCGACCTCGGGACCGAGGACGAATTGCTGGGAAGCGATGACCTCAAGCACCTTGGCCTCGATTTCCGGCTTGAGGCCGGCGTACTGGGCCTTGAGATTGAGAAGGGAGACATTCATGACAGGACCTTCTTCAATTTGGATTTTTCGATGAGCAGCTGCCCCTGGTAACTGACGTAATTCAAAAGAATCATCACCCGGTCCCGGTCCGAAAGGCTCTTTTTAAAAACACCGCGCAGGCCCTTCCACGGTCCGTCGGCGACCTCGATCTCGTCGCCAGGGGACGGCTCGACCCCGTATTTCTCCAGCTCGATCAAGCCGCTGATCTCCCGGGATTGGAGTTCCTCGATGAAGCGATCCTCCAGGGGCACGGCCCCGGCGTCGTTGCCGACGACGCGGCGGATGCCCCGGGTGTATTTCACCAGCTTGAATTGTTCAGGGTATTCGAAGCGGAGAAAGACGTAACAGGGGAAAAACGGCTTGATTCGCCCGCTCGACTTGAAGCGCGGGCAATAGAACGGAAAGCCCGCTTCCTGAAAAAGGCGCTCGACTTGGAACTCCTTCTGGGGCTTCGTGCAGAGAACGAACCAGCTGACCATGCGCGCTCGTTTCCGTCCGGAAGCGTCCTCTTCCCTTTCAGAGCCTGATCGCGGCGGCCAAGTCGACGGGCGTCTTGGGTATGGCTTTCCCCAGGATCCGCCGGCCGGCCGCGGTCACGAGGACGTCGTCCTCGACCCGGATTCCGCCGAACCGCCGCCAGGATTCCAGCTTGCCGTAGGCAATGAAATCGGCGTGTTTTTTTTCAGCCTGCCATAAATCGATCAAGGCGGAGATGAAATAAACGCCGGGCTCGACGGTGACGACGAAGCCGGGCCTGACGGGCTTGGCCAGGCGGAGGCTTTTAAGGCCGAATTGCCCGCTCCGCTTGGTCGCCGCGTCGTAGCCGACGAAATCCTCGCCCAGGTTTTCCATGTCATGGGCATCGAGGCCCAATTGGTGGCCGACGCCATGGGGGAAAAAGAGGGCGTGGGCGCCCTCGCGGACGGCGGCCTCGACATCGCCCTTCATCAATCCAAGCTCCTTCAGGCCGGAGGCGATGGTCAGGACCGCCGTTTCGTGGACGTCCTTGAAGGATCGGCCCGGACGGACGGCGGCCACGGCGTTTTCGTTGGCCGCCCGGACGATCTCGTAAACATCGAGTTGCCGCGAGGTGAAGTTTCCACCGACGGGGATCGTCCGGGTGATGTCGGAGGCGTAACCGCGAGGCGAGGCGGCCCCGGCGTCAACGACCATCAGGTCGCCTTTTTTCAACCGGTGGATGTGGGAATGGTTATGAAGGATCTGCCCGTCCCGGGAAAGAATGATCGGGAAGGCGAGGCCCCGGCCGCCGGCCGCGGCGATCCCTTCCATCCGGCCGGCGATGTCCATCTCCCGGACGCCGGGCTGGGCCATCCGCATGGCTGCGTCGTACATTCGGCGGGTCGTGAAAAGGGCCGCTTCGATTTCGGCCACCTCCGCTTCGCTTTTAACCTCGCGCTGGGCGACGACCGCCCGGATGAAATCGATCGAGACGGCGGCCGAAACCCGGGCGGGCTTGAGGCCCAAGAGGGATTCGAGCTTTTGGAGATGCTCGGCCCGGTACGGCGGAAGAAAATGGATTTTCCGTTTCTTCCGGGCCGCTTCCTGGAGGACGCCGGCCAGGGCGGCCGCCGGCCGTGTCAACCTTACGCCGACCGAGGCCGCCCGGTCTTTCATTTTCGGCAGGTCGCCCATCCAGATGACGGCGTTGATGTCGATGTCGTCGCCGAAGAGGATCTCCTTTTGTCCGTCGACGTCCAGGACGGCGGCCAAGCCGGGCGTGTCCAGGCCGAAATAATAAAGGAAGGTCGAGTCCTGGCGGAAGGGGTAGGCGTTGTCGGCGAAATTCATCGGGCTTTCCTCGTTGCCGAGGAAGAGAGCCAAACCGGATCCCAGGCGTTTTCTCAGGAGGCGGCGTCTTTGCGTGTAGGTCTTCGCGTCGAACATGGAGGACTCCTTCATCCGGGCGGTTCCGCTCGCGTTTTCGAATTTCAAATGTATCAGACCGCCGGGGCGGATGTCAAAAAACAGAGGAGTCACGGTCTTCAGTAACTGAACTTGTTTATCGTCAATATCGTGTATCTTCGTTTTTTGGCTGTGATCGGCATTCGCCGGAAGCTGGTCGAAACTGGGTTGTCATTAGG
>JAAZPG010000248.1 GCA_012797375.1 Acidobacteriota bacterium | reverse complement strand
GCATGGGCGTCTCCCTTGATTTCGGCGGGAGGTTCCGGAACGGGGCCGGCGAAAGGAATGGAGTTGGGAGCGGCGGGAGCGAGGTCGACGTACGAGGGGCGATTATTGACAACGACCGGGACATTCCGGCCGACCTTGATCTTGAAGCCTTCGATTTCCAGCTCGAATTCGGACAGATTTTTTTCCTCGAGAAGTTTGATGATTTTATTGATTTCTTCAAAATCTATTTTCGGAGCCATATCCTCCTCCTGAAAAAAATAAGTCCATCTTCTTTATTTTCTTACGGTTAAAATTATCCCGAAATATTCTGGAAAAAATCCTCATTACGTTACCCTACGAACCGGGGACTGTCAAGCAATGTGAATCGACAAGATATATCGCTTTATTGTTTTTTCTCGAAGACCGAGGCCCTCCGGCCGGCGCACCAGACATCCTTGACCTGGAACTTGTAATCGAGCAGGACGATATCGGCATCGGCCCCGGGGAGAAGCGTTCCCTTGCGCTTCTCCAAGCCCAAAATCCGGGCGGGATTGGAGGTCGCCAGAGGAAGAACATCCTGAAGCGACCAGCCGCTCCATTCCATAAGTTTCAGGAGCGCCTCGAGGAGACGGAGGTTGCTGCCGAAAAGCCCCCCCGCGGCCGTCAAAAGAGGCGCTTCCTTCGTTCCCGCGTTCCGGCTGGCATCGGTGACGAAAACGACTTTATCCGCCGGCTTCGCCTGGAGAACCAGGAAAACCGCCGCCGGGTGAAGATGACGTCCGTCGGCGATAAGCTCCACGGAAGCCCGCTCGTTCAGGAGCAGAGCTCCGGCCAGCCCCGGCTCCCGGTGGAAGAAGCCGCGCATGGCGTTGAAGAGGTGCGTCCCGTGGCTGATCCCGGCGTCGAAGCCGCGGATCGCTTCCTCGAACGAAGCGTCGGAATGCCCGGCCGAGGCGATGATCCCCCGGCGGACAAGAAACTTGATGAACGCGGGGGCGCCGGGAAGCTCGGGGGCCAGGGTCATGAGACGAATGGGCGTGCGAAAAATCCGGAGGTACTCCCGGATTTCCGCCTCGTCGATTCTTCGGACGGCTCCGGGAGGCTGGGCCCCGTGCCGCTTCTTGGAAATAAACGGTCCCTCCAAGTGGATCCCCAGGATGTCCGGGCCGGCTTCCGTCGTCGCCGGCAGGGAACCCCGTTTCCCCCGCGGCCGAAGGGCGTCGACCGCGGCCAGGGCTTTTTTCAAGGCCGGGCGGGAGGCCGTCATCATCGTCGGCAGGACCGACGTCGTCCCGCCCCGGACGTGGGTCTCGAGGACCGTCCGCGCGGCCTCGACCGTCCCGTCAATGTAGTCGGCGCCGCCGCCGCCGTGCTGGTGGATGTCGATGAGTCCCGGAACGGCGATGAGATCGGGGGCCTCGACGACGTCCATCGTGAACCGGTCCGATTGATCGTGGGCCTTGCGGACGGCCGCGGCGATTTCCTTGTCCCGGCCGACGGCGACGATCCGGCGGCCCTTGATCAGGACGGCGCCCCGGCGGATTTCCTTGTCGGGCGTCAGGACGACGCCGGCCCGGATTAAAATATAGGGAACCGGGGGGCGGCCCCTTTTCACGGCTTTCGTTTTCATTTTACGGGCAGGTTTGGTTGTTTGCGGCATCAGATTTTTCTCCAAGCGGCGGCGATTTCCCCGCGCAGCGCGGCCAGGGCCCGGCGGGCCCGGATTTCCGTTTTCGCCTCGGCCAGCACCCGGATGACCGGCTCGGTGTTCGAGGGACGGAGGTGGATCCAATGATCCGGGAAATCGACTTTCAATCCATCGAGCAGATTAACCGTTCCCTTGTCTTCGTATAGTTTTCTCAACACCCGAATCAGGCGATGGGCGCGCTCGGCCGATCCCTCGATCCGATCCTTGAGGAGCACATAGCGGGGCAGGGCTCCGGCCAGGGCCGAAACCGGCTTGTGGCCGGCCGCCAGGGCGTCCAGAACATGGCCCATCGCCGCGAAGCTGTCTCGGCACGGATGGATTTCCGGATCGATGACTCCTCCATTCCCCTCGCCGCCGATCACGGCCCGCGGCCTGGCAGCGAGGACCTTTTCGACGACGTTGACCTCGCCGATCCGGGTCCGGAAGATCTTCACTCCGTGCCGGGCGGCCAAGTCGTCCAAGGCCCGGGTCGAGGACATGTTGCAGACGATCGAGCCTTTCGTTTTTTCCAGGACGCGGCTCGCCGCCCAGACGAGGGTCATCTCCTCGCCCAGCGGGCGGCCGCGCTCGTCGATGATCGCCAGCCGGTCGGCGTCGGCGTCCTGGACAAAGCCGATGTCGGCCCGGGCCGTTTTCACCGCCCGGCAGACGCCGGCGATGTTTTCGGGGGTCGGCTCGGAAGGATGGACGAATTCCCCGGTGGGGTCGCACGCCAGCGGAACGACGTCGCAGCCCAGCTCCCGAAGAAAACGCGGCCCCAGGACGGCTCCCGCGCCGTTGTTGCAGTCCAGGACGACGCGGATCCGGCGGCGGCGGATCGCCTCCCCGTCGAACCGGTTGAGGAGCCGGCGGAGATGGGCGTCGGCGGCGCGGGGCAAGACCTCAATGGTCCTGAATTTCCCGGCGGCGACGAAATCGAAGGCGCCCTGGTGATAGATGTCGAGGTATTCCTCCGTCTGCTGAGGCGTGAGGTACAGTCCGCGGCGGCTGATGAACTTGAGGCCGTTCCATTCCCGGGGATTGTGGCTGGCGGTCACGGCGATTCCTCCGGCCGCCCGGACCTCTTTCGTCAAGTACAGGAAAGAAGGGATCGGGAGGATGCCGACGTCCACCGGCCGGCAGCCCACGGCCAGGAGACCGGACACAACGGCTTCGGCCAGCATGATCCCGGAGGAGCGGGCGTCGCGGCCGACGAGCACCGGCCCGCCGCCGACGTAGGTTCCGAACGCCTGGGCCAGGGCCGCCGCCAGCTGGGGCGTGAGACTGTCGCCGATGATTCCCCGCGCTCCGGAGATGCTGATTTTCAGAGTCGTCGCGCTTTTCATGGGATCATCCGCTCCAGGGACCGGAGGATCTCGTCGACTTTCTCCCTGGCCCGCTCCCGGGACCGGTCCTCGGCGACGACGCGAAGCATCGGCTCGGTGCCGGACGCCCGCACTTGGACCCAGCCTTGCTTGTCTTCCACCCGGATGCCGTCCCCCGTGTCGACGTCGCGGCCGCGGAACATCCGGGCGATTTCGCTGATGACGCCGTGGATGCGGGACGCCGGACAGTAGACCTTCTCCTTGACGATGTGATACCGGGGGAGGCGGTCGACGAGGGCCGACAGCCGTTGGCCGGTCTTGGCCATCGTTTCCAGGACGAGGCCCATCGTTAAGAAGGCGTCGAAGGCCGGCTGGAAGGCGGGAACGGCGACACCGCCGCTACCCTCGCCGGCAAGGATCCCGTCCTCCTGGGCCAAGGCCAGGAAAATCGGAGCGGGCCCCACCCGGGTCCGGATCAGCGGGCATCGGCGGGCCCGGGCGACATCCTCGATCATCCGGGAGGTGGAATTATTGGTCACGACCGGACCGGAGCACCGGGCCAGGACGGAATCGGCGACCAGGGGAAACGTGTATTCCTCGGAAAGGGCTTCGGCTGTTTCGCTGACCAGGGAGACGCGCCCGGCGTCGCTGTTGAGAAGAAAGCCCGCCTCAGCCCCGGCCGCCCGGACGACCGAGGCGCACTGAGCGGCGTTCCGCGGCCGCGGCTCCGGATCGTGGGGGAAGAATCCGTTAGGCTCGTCGTTGAGCGGGATCAAGTCGAACCCCAGCGTGTCGGCGAACCGGGCTAGAAACGGCGCGCCGGCTCCGGCGCAGGCGTCGATGACCACCCGGAAGCGGGCCGCCCGGACGGCGGCCGCTTCGATGAAAGCGCCGAGCTCCTTGAAATAGAAATCGGCCGTCTCGGCCGTCGGGACCGGAATGAGCCGGCCGAGATGGTCCACGGCCGCTCGCTCGAATCTGCCGAGATGGTAATAATCGAGGACTTCCTCCCCTTGAAAGGGATTGAGAGGGGAGCCGTCCGGGCCGATGAAAGCCAAGGCATTCCAGGAAACGTCATTGTGGCCGGCCGTGATGGAGACGCCCCCGCCGGCCTTGCGCCTCCGGACTGCTTTTTGCAGCAGGGGGGTAGGACAGACGCCGAGGTCCAGAACGTCGCATCCGGAGGAGAGAAGGGCGGAAACGCAGGCCGCTCGGAGCATGGGGCTGTGAATCCGCGTGTCTCGGCCGACGACGACCGGCTTGCGGTCGATGAAAGCCCCGAAGGCCGAGGCAAAATCCATGACCATCGTCGGCGGCATGGACGGGCCGACGACTCCGCGAACCCCGGAGAGGCCGATTTTCAGCATGAGCTCCCTAATTATAACAAAAGAAAAGGGCCGCCGCACGAATTCGGAGCGGATTTTCGACATTTTCCCCCTGAAAACGCCTTCCTTTGCTTTTGCCCGCCTCTTCCCCTATCATGAGAATCCCATGTTTGATCAGTTGTCCGGCCGTCTTCAAAAGGCGATGAAATACCTCCGCGGGGAGGCGAAGGTGACTGAGGGCAATATGTCCGAGGCCCTCAGGCAGATCCGGCTTGCTTTTCTGGAAGCCGACGTCAATTACAAAGTCGTCAAGGATTTCGAAGCCCGGATTAAGGTCCGGGCCCTGGATCAGACCGTCCTGGACAGCCTGACTCCGGCCCAGCAAGTCATCAAGATCGTCCGGGACGAGCTCGCCTCCGTCCTGGGAACAACGGACAAGCCCCTGACGTTCGCCTCCGCACCGCCCTCGATCTTCATGCTCGTCGGCCTCCAGGGAAGCGGCAAGACGACGACCTGCGGCAAGCTGGCCAAATGGGCGGCCGGCAAGGGCCGCAGTCCCCTCCTCGTTTCGTTCGACCTCAAGCGAGCCGCGGCCCAGGACCAGCTCCGGACCATCTCCGGCCAGCTCCATCTGCCGTTTTACGAGATGACGGCCGCGGCCATGGCCAAGCCCCGGTCGGCCCTGGCCGACCTTCTTCAATATACCCGCAACCGCGGATACGATGTCTTGCTTGTCGACACGGCCGGACGGCTTCACGTCGACGACGAATTGATGGACGAGCTGCGGATCGTCAAGGATGTCCTTTCGCCCGTTGAAACGATCTATGTCGGGGACGCCATGACCGGGCAGGACGCGGTTAAGAGCGCCAAGACCTTCGCCGACCGGATCGGCCTGACCTCGATCATTTTGACCAAGCTGGACGGAGACGCCCGGGGCGGGGCGGCTCTTTCGATCGTCGCGGTCACGGGAATTCCCATCAAGTTCATCGGCGTCGGCGAGAAATTCGACAAGCTCGAGGTCTTCCATCCCGACCGGATGGCTTCCCGTATCCTGGGCATGGGGGATATCCTGAGCTTGATCGAAAAGGCCGAGCAAGAAACCGACCTCAAGGAAGCCGAAGCCCTGGCCAAGCGTCTCCGGCGGCAGGAGTTCACCTTCGATGATTTTCGGTCCCAACTCCGTCAGTTGAGGAAAATGGGTTCCCTCGAGGGGGTGCTCGGCCACCTGCCCCAGGCCGGGCCGTTCAAGAACCTGGCCGGGGCCCGGATGGACGAGGCCCGGCTGCGGCATTTCGAAGCCATCATCGATTCGATGACGGCCGCGGAGCGGACCGATCCGAGGATGATCAACGGCAGCCGCCGGGCTCGCATCGCCCGGGGCAGCGGCCGGCCGGTGAGTGAAGTGAACCAGCTTCTCCGCCAGTTCCAAGAGATGCGCTCGATGATGAAAAAATCCATCTTCCAGAAGATGATGTCGTCGTTGAAATGAACGGGCGGCCGGTTTCCGGTCCCGCCCGGGAGCGCTGATCGCAAGGAGGAATTCCATGTATGTCGTCGGCGTGACGATTTGGATCAAACCGGGATTCGAGGAAAAGTTCATCGAAGCCGTCCGGATGAATCACGAAAAGACGCGGCGGGAACCCGGAAACCTGCGCTTCGACGTCCTCCGGCATGAGGACGAGCCCGGCCGTTTTTTTCTCTATGAGGTCTACCGGAGCCGGGACGATTTCGCCGCCCATCAGCAAACCGCCCATTACCTGGCTTGGAAGGAAACCGTGGCCGACTGGATGTCCCGGCCGCGGGAAGGGATCAAGCACTTGAGTCTCTTTCCCGAGGATCGACCCGCCGCCTGGTGAGATCCCGCCATGGTTTTTGAATGGACCGCCCCCGCCCGGATCGTCTTCGGCCGAGGCGCGGCGGCCGATATCGGACGCCGGGCCGCGGAGATCGGCAGGCGGGTTCTGTTTATCCGGACTGGAGCCCTTCCGGCGACAGGCGGGACGGTCGAGGCCGCGCGAAGCGCGCTGGCGGCCGAAGGGCTGGAGTTTCTCGAAGCCGAGGTCAGGGGGGAGCCGGAGGGCGAAGGCGTCGACGCCTTGACCGCCCGGGTTCGGCCGTTCGAACCGGAGGTCATCCTCGGCTTGGGGGGCGGCAGCGCGATCGATACGGCCAAAGCCGTGGCCGGGTTGTTGGCAGGCGGCGGG
>JAAZPG010000247.1 GCA_012797375.1 Acidobacteriota bacterium | reverse complement strand
GATCGGGACTCGAAAATCGAAATCACTCGCCTGATCGCCGATTTCGAACGGCAGTGGCGCGACTTTACCTTGGAGCTCAGGACGAAAGCCGCCGGCGCCGCTTTCCGGGTTCTCCCGGGCGGGCGGGATCGCGACGCGAAATCCGAAATCACCGGACTGATCGCCGATTTTGAGAAGCGGTGGCGGGACTATGCTGCCGAGCGCGGGGCCGAGGCGGCCGATGACCGGGCTTCAAGGGGAGGAGAAGCCGCCGAGGAGCCGGTCGTCCCTCCAAGGAGGGCGGAAGTCGGCGCTCCGCCGGCCGGCGGACAGATCGAAAAGGAAGTCGAAGCGCCCCGGGCGGAGCCGGCGGGGGATTCCGCCGCGGAATACGAATTCGGCCGTCCGGACGAAGCCTCGGCTCCCCCGGCCGAGGAGACGCCGGAGGAGGAGCCGTCTTCAACCGATGACCGTCTGCCGTTCCTGGCCGGAAGCTTGAAAAAAGCGATCGCCGAGGGACTGACCGCCGGCTCGGAGGCGGATGACGGCACGCGGCACCCCGTTTTTACCACGAGGGATCTTGAAGAGGAAATCGGACCGCCGAAGCCGCCGAGTCCGCCTCTCGTGGAAAAGGATCTCATCATCGAGGAGCGAAGCGTCGAAGACGTCGCCGCGGAAGCGGCGGAGGACGCCGGTCTTGTCCCCGAGGAAGCAGCCGTCGCCGAGGCGGAAACCGCCGGCGAAAAGCCGGCCGAGATGTCCGGGTTTCTTCAAACCGGGGAGGAGGCCCTCCGTTCGGGCCCGGTACGGGAAACGGCCGAGCCGGACTGGGAATCGGGCAAGACTTCAGTCGCCCTGGAAACGTTTTTTCCTCCGGCGCCTGAGGGAAAGCCGGAGGAAAAACTCTTCGATACGGAAGACGCATTCGCGCCGCTTTCGACGATAGGGTTGCCGGAGTCGGTGCCTTCCGTCTCGCCGCCCCTGTCTTTTGAAATCCCGGTCTCTGAGGACGAGATCGAGCGGGAGCTCGAGGCGATCGCTCCGCGCCGACAGCCCGAAATTCCGGAAAATCGTCGTCCGGAATCCCCCGCCGTTGAGGTCGAGGAAGAAGCCCGGGGCGGATCCTTTCTCGAGGAAGCGGGAGAGAAGGAATCCGAACAGGCCCCCGCCGTCCCGGAAATCGGGGAAGCGAAGGCGCCCGCGCGCGCGCCGGTCGTCCGGCTGGGATTTTTCCGGCGGATCAAAGCAACGATTTTCGACCTGCTGGTCGTCGGGCTTTTCTGGGTGGTCGCGACCGTCCTGGCCGCCCATTTCATGTCGACGCCGGTTCTCGACCTGATCGCCACGGCCGCCGGACCACTGGCGATCCTCTACGCCGTCCTACTCGGGGTGTATCTTTTCCTCTTCCTTTTGTTTTTGGGAGAGACGCCCGGAGGGCGGCTGGTGACGCCCCGGAATTAAGCGCCGGGGGCCCGCTCTTCGCCGAACCGGAATTCCGTCCCGAGAAACCGTTCCCTGGCCTTCGGGTTCGCGGCCAGCCGGGCGGGCGTGTCCATCACCAGGATCTCCCCGTCGTCGATGAGGTAAGCCCGGTCGACGATCTGGAACGTGTCCCGGACGTTGTGGTCCGAGAGGATGATCCCGATGCCCCGCTCCTTCAGGCGGAGGAGCGTTTTTTGGATCTCGCGGATGGTCAGCGGATCGATTCCGGTGAACGGCTCGTCGAGAAGAAGGAACTTCGGCTGGAGAAGGAGGGCCCGGCAGATCTCGAGCCGGCGGCGCTCTCCGCCGGACAGGCTGTCGGCCCCTTGGGCGGCCAGCGGGGAGAGGTTGAATTCCTCGAGAAGCGCGGCCGCCGTCGCCTCCCGCTCGGCCCGCGACAACGGCTGCAGCTCCAGGCCGAGCCGGAGATTGTCGATGACCGAGGCTTTGAGAAAAACGGAGTTCTCCTGGGGAAGGTAGGTCAATCCCGTCCGCGCCCTCCGGTCCGTCGGGAGAGAGGTCATGTTTTCGCCGTCCAGATAGACGGCCCCCGCGTCGGGGCGAAGCAGGCCGACGATCATCTGGAAGAAGGTCGTTTTTCCCGCTCCGTTGCGGCCCAGCAGGCCGACGATCTCGCCGGACTCGAAAACCGCGTCCACGCCTTTGACCACGATCCGCCGGCCGTACCGCTTGACCA
This sequence comes from Acidobacteriota bacterium, assembly GCA_012797375.1. Lineage (GTDB taxonomy): Bacteria > Acidobacteriota > Aminicenantia > Aminicenantales > UBA4085 > JAAZPG01. The sequence goes on along the minus strand of JAAZPG010000247.1, from coordinate 7,362 downwards.
GGCGGCGGGCTTCGAGGCGGGACATCGGTCAGAGCCCGAGGGTGAGCCGCTCCGCCAGGGCGGCGGGGAGCTCGGCTTGGAGGATTTTTTTCTGGGCCTCGGCGATCTCGTACTCCACCCGGTGGAAACGGACCTGGAGGCGCTCCGTGTCGTAGATGGCGAACGCGGCCCGGGGATTGCGGTCGCGCGGCTGGCCCACCGATCCCGGATTGATGAGATAGGAGAAGCCCTTTTCGATCTTCAGCAGGTTGACGGGGCCGGAAAGGAACCGGCCGGCGACCTGATCTCCGTGCTTGGAGTAGATGACGGGGAAATGGGTGTGGCCGAAAAACGACAGGGGGAACGGAAGGTATTCAAACGCTTCGATCGCGTCATATTCCCCGAAGATGTAAAAATCCTCGTCGAAGGGGGCGCCGTGGCAGATTTCGATTTTGTCGATCGTCAGCGGACCCTTGGGGAGGCGGGCGAGGAATTCCAGGTTTTTCTTGAGAATCCGGGACTTGGTCCATTGGATCGCGGCCGCGGCGATGGGATTGAACGTCTCCATCGAGTCCTGGCCGGCGACCGCCTTGTCGTGGTTCCCCCGGATGACGGTGAGCGGCTTGAGCGCCTGGATCTTCTGGATGGTTTCGTTGGGCGAGGCCCCGTAGCCGACAAGATCGCCGAGGCAAATGTATTGGTCGATCCGGTGACGCTTGGCGTATTTCAAGACGGCGGTCAGGGCTTCGAGGTTGCCGTGGACGTCGCTGAAGATCAGGGCGCGCATGCGGCGTCTCCGCGGCCCCGCTCGAACGAAGCCTGAAGGGTCTGGGCGTGGTAGGAGCTGCGGACAAGCGGGCCGGCCTCGACGCCGGGGAATCCTTCGGCCGAGGCCAGGGTTTTGAGACCGGCGAATTCCTCGGGCGGGTAGTAGCGGACCACCGGGGCGTGGGCGGGAGACGGCCGAAGATACTGGCCGATGGTCAGGAGGTCGCAACCGGCTTGGCGGAGGTCGCGGAAGGTTTTCAGCAGATCGTCCCGCGTTTCGCCGAGCCCGATCATCAGGCCCGACTTCGTCGTAAATCCGCGTTCCTTGGCCCGGCGCAGGACCTCGAGCGATCGGCGGTATCCAGACGCCGGACGGCCGATCGCCGGGTAGAGGGACTCGGTCGTTTCGAGGTTGTGGTTGAGGATTTCGGGGGAAACGGCCAAAACGATGTCCAGGGCGTTCGGGTTCCCGCCGAAATCGGGAATCAAGGCCTCGACCCGGATCCCGGGAATCCGCCGCCGAAGAGCGGCGATGGTCGCGGCGAAATGGGCGGCCCCGCCGTCCGGAAGGTCGTCGCGCGTGACCGAGGTGACGACGGCGTAAGTCAGCCCGAGGAGGGAGGCCGCCTCGGCGATCCGTTCGGGCTCGGAGATCTCGGGCGCCTCCGGGCGTCCCTTCGTCACCGCGCAGAAGGCGCAAGCCCGGGTGCAGACGTTCCCGAGGATGAGGAACGTGGCCGTCTTCTGGGCCCAGCACTCGCTGATGTTCGGACAGCGGGCGCTCCGGCAGATGGTGTGGAGGCCGCGCTTGTCAAGCAGGGCGGAGACGGCGAAGTAAGCCTCATCGTCCGGAAGCCTGACCTTGAGCCAGGCCGGCTTCGGGGACGCCGGGGGGCGGGGAGGATCTGAAACCGTCAATATTCGAGATCTTTGTCGCGTTTCATGCGACGGCGCATCCGTTTCCGAGCCATCGCCTCTTTCATGCGTTTGCGTTCTCCGGGCTTGTAATAGACGGAGTGCTTCTTGATTTCCTTGATGATCGCTTCCTGCTGCACTTTCCGCTTGAAACGCTTGAGGGCGCTCTCGATCGGTTCGCCTTCATCGATAACTACGAAGGCCACTGGGGATTCACCTCCTCCCGTCTCGGGAAAGTCCAAGATTATACCGGTCCGCGAGGAAAAGTCAATAAAATCGGATATAATGAGTCCGCTTCCATGTTGTTTTCGATCGACGAGCGCTTGTCCCGGATCCCCGGCCTTGTCCACGGCTTCGGGCGGGGGGATCTCACCGAGGAAGGCCTCCGGACGTTTGCCCTCGGACGGGGGTTACGGCTTGTCCTTCTCGATCAAATTCACTCGGATATTATTCATATCATTGAAGAAGCGCCGGCCGGCCGCTTGCCGGGCGACGCCCTGGCGACGAATGCCCCCGGCCTGCTTTTGGCCGTCAAGACGGCCGATTGTCTCCCTGTGCTCCTGGCGGACTTCCGGCTCCGGGTCGTGGCCGCGGTTCACGCGGGCTGGCGGGGGACGCGCCTTCGGATCGTCGAGAAAACCGTTCGGGCGATGGCCGGCCGGTTCGGGACGGACCCGGCGGACGTCATCGCCGCCCTGGGTCCCGGCATCGGGGCCTCGTGCTACGAGGTCGGGGAGGAGGTCCGCTCGGAGTTTCTTTCGGCCGGGCTGCCGGGCTCCGTCTTCGCCCCCGCCGGCCGTCCGGGCAAGCATTTTCTGGATTTGGCGGAGGCCAACGCCTCGCTTTTGCGCGCGGCCGGTGTTCCCGAGATCGCCCCCGCCGGCGATTCCGGATGCACCCATTGCGACCCGAGGATGCATTCCTTCCGCCGCGACCGCGACGCGTCCCGCCGGATGTTTTCCTTCATCGGCCTTTCTTCCTGATCACAAAAGATTCTCCGCCGTTTTCCCGGCGACGGTCCTCTTCGGAAATCGTCAAACCATTAAGACAACTCGTTTGATCATGCCGCGGATCGCCTTTTGTCCGCCGCCTCTTCCGAAGCGGGAAGAAAAAAGGGGGTCATATCCAGGAAATGAAAATCGCCGGCGGCGAGGGAGGCCGGGACGGCTGAGGCGGTCGACGGAGGAGGGCGCGATTCGCTCCGAAGAGGCGGACGGTTGTTGAGAGAACCTCGGGGTTCCCGCCGACGCCGCGATTTTTCGTTAGGATCCGCCGGATCCGGAACGCGGGAATCGAAACCGACGGGCCCGAGGACGTGAAAGCGTCTCGATCAAATTGATCGTTATTATCACTCCCCCCGTGCAGTTGAATCGCTTCTTTCTTTTAGGTATGATGGCCGCTGCATCGAGATCGGTAACGATCAGGAAAAAGCACCATGAACCAACCCTTTGCCGATGTCATTCTCCCGGAACTTCGTCTTTATAAAAAAGGCAAGGTCCGCGACGTCTATGAACTCGATGACAAGCTCCTGATCGTCGCCACCGACCGGATTTCGGCCTTCGACTTCGTTCTGCCGTCGTTGATTCCGGACAAGGGCCGGGTTCTGACCCAGCTTTCCCGCTTCTGGTTCGAATATACGTCGCTCGTCTGTCCCAATCACATGATCGCGGCCGACGTCGCCGCCTTTCCCCCCGCCCTTGCCGAATACGCGGATCTTCTCGACAAGCGGGCGATGCTCGTCCGCAAGACGAAGGTTCTCCCGGTCGAATGCGTCGTCCGGGGCTACCTGGCCGGATCGGGCTGGAAGGAATACCGGGCGTCGGGCAAGGTCTGCGGAATCAAGCTTTCCGACGGTCTGCGGGAATCGGATCAGCTTCCGGAGCCGCTGTTCACCCCCTCGACCAAGGCCGAGGTCGGCCACGACGAAAACATTTCCTTCAAGGAAATGGAGAAAATCACCGGGTCCGTCCTGGCCAAGAAGATCCGCAAGGTCAGCCTGGAACTCTACAACAAGGCGACGCTCCGCGCTCTTTCCAAGGGCATCATCATCGCCGACACGAAATTCGAGTTCGGCCTGGACGGCGACGATCTCGTGCTCATCGACGAGATCTTCACTCCGGATTCCTCGCGGTTTTGGCCGCTGGCCTCCTACGAGCCGGGCCGGGGCCAGCCGTCGCTGGACAAGCAGTTCGTTCGCGATTACCTGGAGACGACCGGTTGGGACAAGACGTCCGATCCGCCGGTTCTCCCGGCCGATATCATCGCTAAGACGTCCCAAAAATACCTGGAGATCTACCGCCTTCTTTCGGAGAAGACCGACCTGTGAAATCCGGTTTTGTCGACCTTCACATCCACTCGGACCGGTCGAGCGACGGTGATTTTTCGCCGGACGCGCTGGCCCGGATGGCCGCCGACACCGGATTCGTCGCGATCGCCATCGCCGATCACGACAACGTCGCCGCTTATCCCGACGCCCTCGAGGCGGGGCGCCGGGAAGGCGTGGAAATCATCCCGAACATGGAAGTCACGGCGATGTACGACGACCGGGAGTTTCATTGCCAGCTCCCGTTCCTCGCCTGGGACAGCCCCCGCGTCGCCGCGATCGTGAAGCGAGTCGCCGAACTGCGCTGGGAGGAAGCCCGCCGGAGGATCGCCAACCTCCGGTCGCTGGGGATCGGGATCTCCTGGGAGGAAGTGACGGCGGCGTCCCCGGACGTGGCTCCCCTCGGCGTGACCATCGCCCGCATTCTCCTCGATAAGCCGGAATCGCGCCGCGACTCCCGGCTGCGCAGATATTATGATGAGGGCGGACGGCCGCTGCCTCCGTCGTTTTTTTACCGGGATTTTTTCCTCGACGGCGCGCCGGCTTACGTTCCGAAGCGGCACATCCCGCTTCTCGAGGTCGTGGACGAAGCCGCCCGGATCGGAGCGGTCGCCGTTTTGTCCCACCCGGGGGCCTATTTCCAGAGAACGACGCATGAGGACCTGGTCGTGCTGAAGGACGCCGGCCTGGCCGGCCTCGAGGTCTACACGTCCTATCACGACGCCGGCCAAGTCCGGTTTTATCTCGAAGAAGCAAAAGCGTTCGACTTGGTCCCGACAGCCGGGTCGGATTTTCACGGCCGGGTGAAACCGCATGTCTCGTTCGGCTCCATCCGGGAGGGGGGATACGAGATGGTCGAGGCGCTCCGGGAAAGGAGACCGTCGAGATGATCGGATGGTTGGATATCGTCCTTGCGGTCATCATCATCGCGGCCGTCGTCATCGGCTTGATCAAGGGGCTGCTCCGGGAGCTCATCGGCCTGGCCGCGGTCGTCGGCGGATTCATCTTGGCGGCCTACCACTACCAGAAGGCGGCCGACCTGCTGGGCGGGCTCGTCCGCGGCCCCTTGGCCGCTCGATTTTTAGGATTTCTCCTCATTTTCGTGCTTGTCGTCCTGGCCGGGGCGCTCGTTACGTTCCTCGTCTCGAAGCTGATGAAGGGGACGCTCCGGGTTCTTGATCACCTGATGGGCGGCGTATTCGGCTGCCTGGAAGGGATTTTGATCGGAGGGGTCCTGGTCTTTGCCCTCCTCGTGTTTCCGGTCGACCGGACGGCGGTGTCCGAGTCGAGGCTGGCGCCGTATTGCTATGGGCTGACGAAAGCAGCCGCCGCCCTGATTCCCGCGGAGCTCAAAAACGCGGCTCGGAGCGCATACCAGACGATTTTTAAAACCGAGAAGAGCCATGGACAAGAAATTTGACGAGATGACGATCCATCAGAAGATGGAGATCCTGATTAAGGATATGGTCGAGAAGGAAGTCCGGTACCGCGACGCCCTGAAGGAATTTCAGAAAATCTATCTCGAAACGGCCCTTCGGAAATACAGGGGGAACAAGACGTTGATGGCCAAATCGTTGGGCCTCCACCGGAATACGCTCCACAATAAAGCAAAAACCTTGAAAATCAAGAAAATTTAGCAGCCAACGCTCAAGTCTGCTAATTTTTTCATTTTTCCTCTTGACAACGGCCATTCCGAGTTGTAAATTAGCAGTCTCATTTTGAGATTGCTAATTTACATTTTTCAAGGAGGTTTTTGATGAAGATTTCCCCGTTGTACGACCGCGTTCTTCTGAAGCGGATCGAGGAAAAGGAAGTCAAGAGAGGCGGCATCATTATCCCGGACTCGGCCAAGGAAAAGCCCCAAGAGGCGGAAGTCATCGCCGTCGGCAAGGGGCGGACGACCGATGAAGGCAAAGTGATCCCCCTCACGGTGAAGGCCGGCGACAAGGTTCTCATCGGCAAGTATGCCGGAACCGAAGTGACGATCGACGGCGAAGAGCACATCATCCTGCGCGAAGAAGAGATCCTGGCGGTCCTCGCCTGATTCGGCGCAAATCCAAGGAGAACACACATGGCCAAACAAATTTTAATGGGCGACGAAGCCCGGCATTCGATGCTCAAGGGCGTCAACACCCTGAGCAACCTGGTCAAGGCGACCCTCGGCCCCCGGGGCAAGAACGTCGTCATCGACAAGAAGTTCGGCTCCCCCACAAGCACCAAGGACGGCGTGACCGTGGCCAAGGAAGTCGAGATCAAGGACGCTTATGAGAACATGGGCGCCCAGCTGGTGAAGGAAGTGGCGTCCAAGACGTCGGATGTGGCCGGCGACGGCACCACGACCGCCACCGTCTTGGCCCAGTCCATCTACGGCGAGGGCCTCCGTTACGTCACGGCCGGGGCCAACCCGACCCTGATCAAGAAGGGCATCGACCGGGCCGTCGAAGCCGTCGTCGCCGAGCTGAAGAAGATCAGCCGCGAAGTCTCCGGCGATATGATCGCCCAGGTCGGAGCCATCTCCGCCAACAACGACGAATCCATCGGCAAGATCATCGCCGAGGCGATGGACAAGGTCGGCAAGGACGGCGTCATCACCGTCGAGGAAGCCAAGAGCATGGAAACGGCCCTGGACATCGTCGAGGGGATGCAGTTCGACCGCGGCTACCTGTCCCCCTACTTCATCACCGATCCCGACCGGATGGAGTGCGTCCTCGAGAACGCCTTGATTCTTCTTCACGAGAAGAAAATCTCCAACCTCCGCGAGCTCCTGCCGCTGCTCGAAAGCGTCGCCCGCGTCGGCAAACCGCTCGTTGTCATCGCCGAGGAAGTCGAGGGCGAAGCCCTGGCCACCCTCGTCGTCAACAAGCTCAAGGGCACCTTCATGTGCGCCGCCGTCAAAGCCCCCGGCTTCGGCGACCGCCGCAAGGCCATGCTCGAGGACATCGCCATTCTGACGGGCGGCCGGGTCATCACCGAAGACATCGGCGTCAAGCTCGAGAAGGTCGACATCGCCTGGCTCGGCGAAGCCAAGAAGGTCGTCATCGACAAGGACAACACCACCATCGTCGAGGGCAAGGGCAAGGCGGCCGACATCCAGGCCCGGATCAAGCAGATCCGCACCCAGATCGACGACACCACCTCCGATTACGACCGGGAGAAGCTCCAGGAGCGGCTGGCCAAGATGGTCGGCGGCGTCGCCCTGATCAAGGTCGGCGCGGCCACCGAGACCGAGCTCAAGGAGAAGAAGTCCCGGGTCGAGGACGCCATGCACGCCACCAAGGCGGCCGTCGAGGAAGGCATCGTTCCCGGAGGCGGGGTGGCCCTGCTCCGGTCCCAGAAGGCCCTCGACAATCTCAAGGTGGAAGGCGATCTCAAGATCG
>JAAZPG010000246.1 GCA_012797375.1 Acidobacteriota bacterium | reverse complement strand
GTCTCGCCGAACGGCAGGCCGGGGAAAACGCCTGGATGAGGACGGGATTCCAGGTCGCGGAGAAGCTTTTCGAGCTCCCGGGCGCGCTGGTTGAGCTCGCCGATGGCCTGTTCGTAGGTTTTTTGGTTGGTTTTAATCTGGGCGACGAGCGTCCGGTTCTTCTTTTCCTCGGCCTCGAGCTCGACCTGCTTGGCCGTCGACTGCTTCGTCAAGGCGGCGATCTCGGCCTCCTTTTCCCCCAGCTCCCGGTCGGCTTGGCCCAGGGCGGCCAGCCGGGAGAGGAAATCGGCGATGACCCGGTCCTGGGCTCCGGCGACGGCTTCGAGCGCCCGGATCTGGTCGACGAAGGTTCGCAGATCGCGCGCTTCCAGGGCATAGCGGGCGACGCTGAAACGGCCGTGCTTGTAGATGGTGAGGAGAACCCGGGCCAGCCGGTCGCGGTCGGCGGCCAGGGCGTTGCGCATTTCCGGGATGCTTCGGCCGACGGCGTCCCGGTCGGCCCGGGTCCGGGCGAGCTGGACCTGGAGGAGCTTCCATTCGCTTCGGAGAAGGCGTTTCCGGACGGCGATCCGGTCCAGCTGGGAGAGAACGGTTCTTTCCCGCTTTTCCTCATCGCCGAGCTTCGCCCGGAGCCGTTCGATGTCGCCGCGGATCTCGGCCAGGCGCTTTTCGTATTCGACGGCTTGACCGGAGGCCGCGGCCGGCTCGGATTGGCCGAAAGCGGGCCGGGCGAGGAAGGGGGCGAAGACAAGCCAGCCGCCCAGGACGGCCGTGACGATCCTCCGGCGGCTCATCGGCGCGTCAGGTAGAGGACCGCGCCCGCCGCCCCGATGACCAGACTGTAGGCCAAGTCGACGAAGGCGTAAGACAGGGCGGCCGATGAGGACAGCCCGTAATAAGCAAAGATCGCCACATAGGCCCCCTCCCGGACGGCCAGGCCGTTGATCGTGACCGGAAGCATCTGGACGAGGAGAACGAGGGGGATGAAGATGAAATAATCGAACGCCGGGATGGGGAGATCCAGGGATATTCCGATCAGGATGAAGTAGACGATGACGTTCAGCTGGAGAAACACGGCCCACAGCATCGCCCGGAAAAACGGCCGGGGCCGGCGGCGGTAGGACAGGATCGCCTCCCGGAAAAGAAGCGCCTTGTCCCGCGCTTTCCGGAGGAGTCCGTCCGGCGCGCCCCCGCGGAGCCACCGGCCGGTGAGGGGGAGGAAGAAGACGGCCGCGGACGCCAGCCCGGCCGTTCCGAGGACTAAGGCCGCCCCGATGAACGGGACCTTCCCGGCCATCTCCAGGCGGCCGAGCGAGGCGGCCAGGGCGAAGAAGAAGAGGACGATGACGCCGGTCATCCGTTCGACGACGACGATGGCCGACGACTTGACGATCGACGAGGAATATTTCGATCCGTCCCAGATGCGGACGACGTCGCCGCCGAAGCTCGTCGGGAGAAAGGTGTTGAAGAACTTGCCGATGAGGTAGGATTTCGCCAGAAAGCCGAACGGGATGTCGTCGCCCTGGGCCCGGGCCAAGATCCGCCAGCGGTGGACGCTGATGAGAAGACCCAGGGCGTGGAGACAGAACGAGAGGGCCAGGAGCCCCCAGTCGGCGCCGCCGAGGGCCCGGCCGATTTCGGGCAGCTTGGCCCGGGAGAGAAAGAAAACCGCGGCCAGGCCGCCCAGTCCGAGGGCCAGGCGGAGAAGAAAACGGAGGGTTTTCCGGCGCATCGATTCTTTCTACCATAAGGCAAGCCCGAAACGGAAGGGGAGGGGGACGTCCGGATCGATTTTATTCAGAGAGGATTCAGCCGAAACCGGATCGACCCGGCCCCAAAAAGAAGAAACCGGCGGCGTTCCCGGAGGGGGCGGCAAGGCGGGAAATAAGGTGGAAAAAGAGAGATATGACTTAAATCATAGGAAAAATAAAAAATTC
>JAAZPG010000245.1 GCA_012797375.1 Acidobacteriota bacterium | reverse complement strand
GCGCTTGAAGAGGAAGTGGGCTTTCAAGGCTTGGTTCAGGCCGTGAACCAGGTCCATCTGGGAGAGGTCGTACAGGTTGGAGACGTGAAGGGCCTTTTCGGCCGCGGCCACGCCCTCCTCCAGGAGCGAAACGGCCCGCGATTTCTCGTCGATCTTGAAATGCGTGTCGGCCGCGAAGCGGCGGACCACCGTGTCGGCCTTCTGGTAGAGATCGGTCGAGCCCTCGCTCGGACCGGAGATGATGAGGGGGGTCCGGGCTTCGTCGATCAAGATCGAGTCGACCTCGTCGACGACGGCGTAATTGAAGGGCCGCTGGACCAGGTCCGACAGCCGGAATTTCATATTGTCGCGCAGGTAGTCGAAGCCGAACTCGTTGTTGGTGCCGTAGGTGATGTCGGCCCGGTAGGCAGCTAGGCGGTCGGCGTCGGGCATGTCATGCTGGATCGTCCCGACCGTCAGCCCGAGAAAGCGATGAATGGGGCCCATCCATTCCGTGTCCCGCTTGGCCAGATAGTCGTTGACCGTGACGATATGGACTCCCCGGCCTTCCAGGGCGTTGAGGTACGCGGGGAGGGTGGAGACGAGGGTTTTTCCCTCGCCCGTCTTCATCTCGGCGATTTTTCCCTGGTGAAGGACGACGCCGCCGATCAGCTGAACATCGAACGGACGCATCCCCGTCGTCCGCCGGGCGGCTTCCCGGACCACGGCGAAGGCCTCGGGCAGAAGATCATCCAAAGCCGCGCCTTGAGCGAGCTTTTCCCGGAATTCCCCGGTTTTGGCTCGCAGCGCGTCATCGGAAAGCTCTCGGATCCTGGATTCGAAATCGTTGATGAGGCCGACGTAGGGGGTGAGCTTTTTGAGGTCCCGTTCGCTCTTCGTTCCGAAGAGTTTTTCCGAAAGCCACTTGACCATTTTCTATATTTAACAGAAGATTCAGGCCCTGTCAAATACGCGGAGGGGAGGCCGTCGCCGAGCTTTCGCTTTGCTTCGGCTCGCTGATTTCTATATATTAACCGGCATATGAGCGAACCCACGAAGGCGAAAAAGACGGCGTCCGGAAGACGCCGGGCGGCCGGAATCCTCTTACTCGTTCTGATCGCCGGGCCGGTTTATTGGTTCGGCGTCCGGCCGGACATGTCCGATTTCGGAGTGTGCTTCCGGGCCGGCGAGCGGCTGCTGGCCGGGGAAACCCTTTACCGGGAAACGGACGGGCATCTCCAGTTCAAATACGCCCCGGCCGCGGCCTTCCTCTTCGCCCCGCTCTCCCTCCTTCCCCTCGAGGCGGCCAAGGCCGTCTGGTTCATCGTCATGGCCGCCTGCCTGGCCGGCATTCTCAGGATCGTGTCCCGCTGGCCGGCCGGCTCCGAACGAGCGGTCCGATGGGCGGCGGTCTGGACCGCGGCCGTCATGGCGAAAAATCTGGGACGGGAGTTCCAGTTGGGGCAGGTGAACCTTTTGCTTCTTCTGTTGATGGTCGTGATGGTCCGGGAGAACGCGGCGGGCCGGCCGGGCGGGGGTGGACTGAGCGTCGGGGTGTCGCTGCTGTTCAAGCCTTACGCCGCGATTTTTCTGCCGGACCTGGTTCTTAAAAGGAAATGGGCGATGCTGGCCGGAGGAGCGGCGGCCCTGGCGGCCGGCCTGATCCTGCCGGCGGCCGTTTACGGATTCGCAGGCAACGCGGCCGTTCTCGCCGAGTGGAAAAACACCCTTTTCGCCTCCACCCCCGGGCTTCTCCTGACGGGGGACAATGCCTCCCTTTGGGCCTTCGCGGCTAAGGCCTTTAAGGCCTTCGGCTTCCCCTCAACCGCCGGGCCGTTGATCATCGGCGGCCTCGCCGCCGCGGTTCTCGGCCTCTTGTACCTGGAGATGGTCCGCCGGGGCCGGGCGGCCGCGATTCCCGGCTCGGAATTCGCCGAGGCCGCGGCCCTGATGATGCTCATTCCTATGGTTTCCCCCCTCGGCTGGAACTATAATTATCTCTACGGGCTGCCGGCCGTTTTCCTGTTGTCGTCGGCCCTGCCGCGCTTTCGGCCGGTCGAGCGGGCGGTCCTCGTCGCTGATTTCGCCCTCATCGGAGGAACGCTGCGGGAAGTCCTGGGAAAGACGGCTTTCCGGTTTTACACGGAAAACGCCCTGATCCTGCCTTGTTTTCTTCTTCTCTTTGCGATGCTGTACGCCGGGCGGCGGCGCCGGCTTCTGTAAAACGGATAAAACGGGGGGGCACGGCTTCCGCCGCGCCCCCCGGATCGATCATGCCCCGATTACTTCTTCCCCAAGATCTCGTCCACCAGGGGCTTGGCGTCGTAGATGTTCGACAGGGCCTCGAGGATTCCGGCGGCATGGACCATCACCGACCGGTTGAGCGTCTCGGTATAGACGAAACGAGCCGGAAGGCTTTGGATGTTGCCGTCGAAGAGAACGCCCATGAGCTCGCCTTTCCGGTTGACGACCGGCGAGCCTGAATTGCCGCCGATCGAATCGCACGTCGCCACGAAATTGAGCGGGGTGGCGAGCTTGACCTTTTCTTTCCGGGAAAGAACGGCCGGGGCGAGCTCGTAGGGATCCTTGTTGCCGTTCCTCGCCGAGAGGTCGTACATTCCCTTGAAGGTCGTGAACGAAGGGATTTTCTTCCCGTTTTCGACATATCCCTTGACCGCCCCGAAGCTGAGACGGAGCGTGCCCGTGGCGTCGGGCGCGACGGCCGTTCCCTTCAGCTTGAAGACGGCCTGGGCGATCAGGGCGCCGTTGCGCGTTTCGACGGATTCCACTTCCTGCTCGTAACGTTTCCGGACGCCCCGGGACAAGGGATCGACGAGCCAGGCCAGCTTGATCATCGGATCAACGGACAGGGAGACGGCTTGGAGGCCTCCCTCGAGGTAGGCTTTCCGGACCGCGGGATCGCCGAGCTTCGTTCCGGAGATCAAGTCCTTGGCCACATCCTCGGCCAGCCGGCCGGCGAACAGCCACTTGACCTCGGGCAGGGAGCCGAATTCCTTCTGGAGCTGGATGAGGGAATCCGTCAGGTTGAAAACTTCAAGATCGTTGAAAACGGGTGTTTCGGCCGTCAGCCGGCGGGTGATGGCGGGGAGGGAGACGTCCCGGTACTCGCGCAGCCGTTCCGCGTCGGGCTTGGGCTTTTCGGCGGCCAGGCGGACGAGCGTCCGGGCGGTGGAGAAGTAAGAGGTCGTGAACCCGGCTCCGCCCTCGAAATAGCGGTACATTTTATAAATTTCGGCATAGGTCTTCTGGGCCGCGGCGATCTCGTCCCAGGCCGCTCCATAAAGCTTGTCTATCTCGGGATCCCGGCGGACGGCCTCCCGAAGGGCGGTTTCCTCCTTGAGCTTGATCTCCATCAGAACGGGATCGAGAAGCCCGGATTGATATCCGGTCACGGCCTTGAGGCTGTTTTCGATTCCGAACAGCGGACCGCGGGCGTTGCGGGCGGCCTCGCCGCCGCGCTTGCTGAAGTACTGCAAGCCGGCCCGGCGGCGCTCGTAGTTGGCCAGCGTCCAAGGATAGGCGACGTCGCGGAGAAAGGCGAGCTGGGAAACCGTCAGAAGGCGGCCCGTGGAACCGGGGTGGCCCGAGACCACGACCAGATCGCCTTCCTTCTGCCCGGAAGTGTTCCACTTCAGGTAATGCGGAGTGGGGTAGGGCCGGTCGTTTTCATAAAGGCGGAAGAGGCAGATATCGAGGTCATACCGGGGATACGTGAAATTGTCCTGGTCGCCTCCGAAGAAGGCGATCAGGTAATCCGGAGCGAAGACCAAGCGGACGTCGGTGATGATCTTGTACCGGTAGAGGTGGTACATCCCCCCGGAAAAGAGATTGACGACCGCGCAGCGAAGGCCGGTTTTTTCGCTCTCTTCCTCCTCGAGCGCCGCGATTTCACGGTCGCGGGCCTCGGCAGCTTCGGCCGCGGTCATCTCCGGACGCT
>JAAZPG010000244.1 GCA_012797375.1 Acidobacteriota bacterium | reverse complement strand
TCCTGGCGGGTCGCCTTGGCCAAGTCGACGCCGGCCGCGGCCATGGCTTTCTTGAAAGCCGGGCGGGTGATGACCAGCTCCATTGTCTTGGGGTCGTGGCAGTCGGCGCAGACCGAGCCGTGGCGGAGTTTGGGGGAGAGCTCTTTGTACGGCGTTTTATTGAATGCCTCCCAGCCCATCTCCCGGATCAGGGCCGGAGCCTTGCCCGAGTGGCAGTTGGCGCAGGCTCCGGGCTGATCGAATTCCCGGACCCGGCGGGTCATCTTCTGGTCGGTCAGGGCGAAGAAGTGACCCCGCTCCTCATTGTACTCGACGCTGAAGGCATAGCCCGCCCAGAGCCGCTTGGCCGCGGGGATCTCGTCGATCCGGCTGAAGCGCTCCGATCCGCCGTGGAACGTCCGGCCGTAATTCTCCCGCGTCCGGACGAACGTATCGTACTCGAGGGGAAAGTTTTTCCCCCAGACGGCCGGATCGATCTCGCCGTCCTTGATTTCGACGACCTTCAAGGGATAGCGGTACGCCTCCTCCCGCCGGGTTCGGACGTTGAAGAGAAGGGCGAGGACGCCGGCGATGACCGCGGCCGTTGCCAGGAAAGCCGCCCCGTACAAAAGCGCGTTCTTCCGCGGACGCTTCGTTTCCATCATCCGATCTCCTTCGTCGTCAGTGTCCGGCGTTCCGGTGGCAGCGGCTGCAGTCGGCTTCCTCGCCCCGGCTGTTCGTCCGCATCCGCTCGATGACCGGCTCGTGGCAGCGCCGGCAGTTGTCCAGCAGGACCCGCTTGTTCAACGGCCGGATGCGGATCGGCTCGTGGAAGTCGCCGGTCGTGAACGCCTTCCCGTGATTAAAGCCGTTGATTCCCTTGACCGTCCAGTGGCCGAGGAAGCCGGGCGGCGTATGGCAGTCGTTGCAGACGGCGACGGCCTTGTGGGAGGCCCGGTTCCAGTCGTCGAAATGGCTCCGCATGATGTGGCAGTTCATGCAGATTTTCGGATCGTCCTTGAGGTAGGACGCGCCCTGGGCGAAAAAGAAAGTGAATCCGCCCAGCCCGGCGGCCGCCCCGGCCAGGGCGAAAAGAAGGACGGCCGGTCCGCGCCGTCGGCGGCGGGTCGGTTCGGTCGTTTGTTCCGGCCCGTTCATCTAACGCTTATTCTAGCCGGAACGCCGGCGTTTTCAAAGCATCTCCCAATTCAAGAGCCGCCGCTCGCCCTGGAGGGCCCGGAGCGGGGCGATGTCCTGGGACACCTCGATGGTTCCGCGATAGGAGCCGGCCTCGTCGCGGACGGCGAAATAGCGGATGTGGATGAACGGCCCGCCTTCCCGCTGGATCCAGAATTCGGCGACGTCATTCGTCCCCTCCTTAAACGCTTGGACGATCTCGTTGACGATGTGGACGCTCTTGGGCGGATGGCAGTTCTGGACCTTGCGGCCGATGACTTCGGGGCTGCGGGGAAAAATCCGTTCCGGCCCGTCCGAGTAGTAAGCGACGCGGTCGTTTTCGTCGACGAAAGTGATGTCCACGGGGAGCCGGCGGAGCATCAGATCGATCTGCTCGGGCGTCAGGCGCCCCTGGGACAAGCGGATGGTTTCGAGGGCCGGACCGATCCCGGAGGCGGCCGGACCTTCGCCGCCGGCGGATAATTTCTCCGCTCCGCGGGAAGGCGCGGCCGGGGCGGACGGCGCCGGCTCGGCCGCCGGGGCGCTCATCGATTCGGCCAGGCGGGCATCCCACACGGCCGAGGGCTTGATCCAAGCATAGCCGATCGCCGGTTCGCCGTTTTTGATCCGGACCCAGTCGGATGTCTTGAGCTTGCGAGCCGAGGTCGGGAATAGAATCCGTTCCTCGAGAAACATCATTTTCTTGACCGCGGAGGCGAGCGTTCCGAACCGCTCTTTTAGGCCGGCCCAATCGCCGGCGGCCAAGAGGTCGGCGGCCGACTTGAGGTGGGCCCGGATTTCATCGTGCTTTCCCCACATGACCTTGGTCGGGCCGGTGAATCCCGTCGCTTCGAGAGGCGGGAAGAGCTGGTTTTCCTTCCGGGCGTAATGCTTTTCGATTTCCCGGAAAGCCTCGAACCGCTCCCGGAAGGCCTCGATTTCCCGGTCTCCCGGGCGGTTCTCCTTGATCTTTTTCAAGGCCCGCTTCATGTCCTTGAGCCGGCGCCGGGCTTCCCGGTTCTCCTCAAGATACGTGTGGACCGGGTGTCCCGGGATTTTCGATGGCTTGCCGGCTTTCCGGAGCGATTTGTCGAAGACCTCGGCGTGAACCTCGCACAGGCGTTGGATTTCCTCCACCGGGAAACCCTCCTGGATGAGGGCGTTTTCCATATCGGCGATCTCCTCGGCCGACGTGTCCTTGATGAGAACGGCGAAACGCTTGCGGAGATCCTTGACCGTGGCTCCGGCGTGAAGATCCTTGATGATGCCCTTGAGGGCTTCCTGCCGCTCGTTTCGGGTGGAATCAGACGTTTTCGGCATGGCTCTCTCCTTTCCGCGCAGGTAAAAGCAGAGATGATTATAATGGGAGAAATGGTCCGAGGCCAAGCCCTCCCGGGCTTCCAGCGAACCTTTTAATGGAGATTTTCGTCTTCCCTTTTGAAATCGCTCAGGAGGTTTGTCTCATGAAGAAAATGCCGTTTGCGCTTTGTCTTTTGCTTTTGGCCGCGCCGGCCTTCCCTTATCAGGTCGAAAAAAGCCTGACGCTACCGGCGGAGGGGATCCGCGCCCTCGAAGTCAACGCCGGGGCGGGAAGCCTGAGGATCGAGGGCGTGGAAGGCCTGTCTTCCATCGAAGTCGACGCCGAGATCATCATCCGTGGAGCCGGCAAGGATCGGGTCGAGGATTTCATGGACAATCACCTGCGGTTTTCCCTCGAAAAGATCGGGGAGAGAGCCGTCCTGAAAGGCTATTTCCAATTCGACGGCTTTCCCCGCCGGTTCTCCGGCGACGCGCTCTGCAACCTGACCGTCCGCGTGCCCAAGACAATCGACCTGGCCGTGGACGATGGATCCGGATCGATGGCGGTCGTCAACATCCGGGGCGACGTCTCGATCGAGGACGGCTCGGGAGACATCACGGTCAGAGGCGTCGAGGGCGACGTGCGCGTGGATGACGGCTCCGGCGATATCGATATCCGGGACGTGACCGGCGGCCTCCGGATCGACGACGGCTCAGGGTCGATGACGATCACCGGGATCGGCGGAAGCGTCACGGTC
>JAAZPG010000243.1 GCA_012797375.1 Acidobacteriota bacterium | reverse complement strand
CTCGCGGCCGGGCTCCTGGCCGCCGAGGATTCGGACGCCGGCGGCCCCCAGACGGCCGCCCAAATCGCCGAGTGGAAAAAAAGCGCCCCCCGCGTCTATTTGGACTTCGAAAAGGGGGATCCGGATTACATCCGGACGGAAATCCCCTTCGTCAATTATGTCCGGGACCGCAAGGAAGCCGACATCCACATCCTCGTCACGACCCAGACTACGGGCGGCGGCGGGATCGAATACGCCATGGCCTTCCTCGGCCAGGGGGATTTCGCTTCGCTTTCCGGCGATCTCATCTACGCCTCGGCAAAGACCGACACCGAGGAAGAGGTCCGGAAAGGCTATGTCGCCGTCCTGAAAATGGGGCTGGTCCCGTTCGTCGCCCGGACGCCGATCCGGGATCTCCTGTCGATCGAGTACCGGGAAAAGATCCAGCCGACGGACGTCGTCGATCCTTGGAGATTCTGGGTCTTCAGCTTGAGCGTCGGCGGGGAGCTGGATCATGAATCGCAGGCGAAATCCCAAGCCATGTGGCTCAACGCCTCGGCCAACAAAATCACCCCGGACATGAAAATCCGCCTGGGCCTCTCGACCTATTTCGCCCGGGACGAATTCCGCTTCGACGAGGAGCTCATCGAAAGCGATTCCCGGGGGCTCGACTTGGCCGGCTTGTTCACCAAAAGCCTCGGGGAGCATTGGTCGGCCGGCGTCTACGTCTCCGCCGGCTCGTCCACGTACGCCAATATCCGGACGAAAATCAGCCCGGCCCCGGTCCTCGAGTACAACATTTTCCCGTACTCCGAGTCCACCCGGCGCCAGCTCCGGATCATGTACAAGGTCGGATTCGATTTCGTCCGCTACCGGGAGGAGACGATCTACGACAAGACGAGGGAGAATCTGACGAGTCAAGCGCTCTCGGCCGTCCTGGAGATCAAAGAGCCCTGGGGCACGCTGGAAGCCGGGCTGGAGGGATCGCATTACTTCCACGACTTCAAGAAAAACCGGCTGGAGTTCAACGGCGAGGCGGCCATCCGCATCCTCAGGGGCTTGGATTTCGTCGTCGATCTTCATTACGAACGGGTCCGTGACCAGTTGTCTCTGGCCAAGGGAAACCGGAGCCTGGAGGAAATCCTCCTCCGGCGGAAAGAGCTGGCCACGGATTATAATCTGGGGCTTACGGTCGGCGTGAGCTACACGTTCGGCTCGATTTTCAGCAACGTCGTCAATCCGCGCTTCGGCGATCTCGGAAACCTGGATTACCACTCCCACGATTGAGAAGGGACGGGCCGGCCGTCATCCTCGGCTCAGCCCGTACTTGGCCAGCTTGTTGTAGAGGGTCGTCCGGGAAACGCCGAGGATTTCAGCCGATCGCTTCAGGTTGTTCTTCGTTTGGGCCAGGACGTAGGAGATGTATTCCTTTTCCAGCTCTTCCAGGCTGGAAAGATTCTCCCGTTCGATGAACACGGCCCGCCGCCGGGCGGCGGCCGGCTCGCGGATGGACTTCGGCAGGTCGGCCAGGTCGATGAAATCCCGGCGGGTCACCAGGACCGCGCTTTGGAGGGCGTTTTCCAGCTCCCGGACGTTTCCCGGCCAGCCGTATTTCAGGAACAGCTTCTGCACGTCCCGGCTCACGCCATGGACGGTTTTGCCGTAGGATTTATTGAGAAGCTCGAGGAAATGCCGGATCAGGAGCGGAATGTCCTCGACGTGCTCGCGGAGGGGCGGGACGCGGATCTCGATCCGGTTCAGGCGGTGGTAGAGATCCTCCCGGAATTCGCCTTTCCGGATCATCGCCGGCAGGTCCCGGTTGGTGGCCGCGATCACCCGGACGTTGACGTACTTGACCTCGTTTCCCCCGACCGGCCGGAATTGGCGGTTTTCCAGGACGCGAAGAAGCTTGGCCTGGATGAGAAAAGGGATTTCGCCGATTTCGTCGAGAAAGATCACTCCGTCGTGAGCGTCCTCAAAGAGGCCCTTCTTGGTCCGGTCGGCCCCGGTGAACGCTCCCCGGACATGTCCGAAGAGCTCCGACTCGAAGAGGGTGTCGGGAATCGAGGCGCAGTCGCAGACGACGAGCTGGCGGGCTTTCGTCCCGCTCAATTGAAAAAGGGCCCGGGCCAGCAGTTCCTTGCCCGTTCCGGTTTCTCCGGTGAGCAGGACGCTTGAGAAATGCCGGGAGATCCGCTCGACGAGGGCGAAGACGTCGAGCATGGCCGGATTCTTGGAGACCAGCCCCTGGAAGACGTATTTTTTTTCGAGCTTCCGCTCCAACAGGCTCGTTTCCCGGCGAAGATCCCGTTTTTCGAGGACCCGGCGGAAGACACCGAAGATAATCCGCGGATCGATCGGCAGGGGGAAATAGTCGAGGGCTCCGGCTTCCATCCAAGACAGGATCTCGTCGGCCGAGCCGCCCGGTCCGGCCACGACGATTTGAAGGAGCGGATCGAAGCTTTTCAATTCCCGGAGCAGGGCCCGGGTTCCCTCCGGATCGGCCGAGGCGTCGAGGAGGAGGGAACGGATGGCGTGGGTTTGGATGAAATCGAGGACGTTTTCGTCCCGGCCGCAAAAAAAGAGGCTGATGTCCGGATCCAAGCCGGAATCCCGGAGCCGCTCATAAATCGAGGCGTCTCGGCCGACGACCAGAAAAGATATGGCGGTGTCCATTTTCTGAGAGTGTCTAAAATATTAACATAAAGTTTTTCCCGGCGTCAAACGCGCCGCCCGCCTCCCGGACTGTTTATTTTTCGATCGTTCCCGGCCGGCCGCGGAGGAATTGGATCCGAACGCGGTCTTGAATTTCCTCCTCGATCCGGACGACGTCGAATTTCGCCCGGGCCAGATACTTCATATGGGCCCGGACATAAGCCAGGCCCTGGGTGGAAAGAAAATCGAGCCAGGCGCCCTGGGCCGTCTCGTCCATCAGCTCGGGGGTTTCCTCGGCGTAGGTCATCCGGCTCTTGGGCGTCAGACGGAGCTCGGTCGACGAGCGGCGCTTGGCGTAGAGATTCAGGCCGGCGTCCTTTTCAAGATAGTTCAGGTGCGGCTGCCAGCGCGAGGCCCAGCGCTCATACCGGTCGTAGAATTTCCGATTCGATTCCTTGAGGGCCGGATCGGCGTTCATCTCGGAGATGATGAACGCCCGAATGTCCTCGCCCGCCGTCTTGTAACGGTCGTAGATCGGAAGCGTCAGGCCGGGGACGTAGGCGAACCAGCCGCGGGGAATCCAGTAATCCCGGAAGAGGTAAGGGGAATAATTCGAGAACGGCTGGACCCATTCATGGGAAGGATAGCCGTGGAGATTGAGGGCGATGTCGGGAAGCCATTTCGCGCTCAGGTCCCGTTTGACGGCCGCTTCGGGAAGGAGCGGGCGGCGGGCCCCGGTCATCGTCCCGATTTCCAGGCCCAGGGCGCTGTAGCGGCCGGCGTGGAGGCTGTGAAACGGCGTCAGGTCCTGGAGGGCGTAGGCCAGGGCGGCCCCGTCGGGATTCTCCATGGGATGAAGGACGAAGTTGATCTTTCCAACGTATTCCCGGGCGGCTCGGTCGGTCGCCAGAAGCTCGGCCAGTTTCAGGATGTAGGTGGTCGAGGAGACCTCGTTGGCGTGCTGCCGGCCGCTCAAGTAGAGCGTCGGCTTCATCGAGATCAGGCGGGGGATGGAGACGTTCGGCCCGGACGGTTCGTAGGCCTCGATGACCGGAACGGGCCGGTTCTCGTAGGACCGCGCGGCGATGTAGGCGTGGAGGACGGGATACCGGCCGAGCCGGGAGACGGCGTCTTCGACCATCTCGGGCGAGAGGATCTTGAATGTGTCGACGATCGGGCCGCCGGCCGAAGCGGAGACGGACAAGGGAGCCGCCGGCGGCGCGGGCGGGGAGATCGGGACCGATTCCTCCCGGGCCATCTCCCGGCACTTGAGGGAGAGGGCGATCTCCTTCAGCCGGGGGAAGCTCAGCGGATCGGCCAGAAGGCCGCGGCCGTGGAGATCCCGGTACGAAGCCAGAAGATCGAGGCATCCGAGATAATCGGATTCCTTCTCGAAAGCGAGGTCGAAGACGAGGCGGTCGATCCGTTCCTCCAGCCCGCTGTAAACGAGGGCCGGAAGCGAAAGGGAGGACGGCTTCACTTCGGTGAATTCGATTTTCTTCGTCAGCGCTTCCCGGCCGCGCTCCTTCCAAGTCACGGCCAGGCTGGGGACGGACGCCGGCCAGTCCTCGAACGTGATCTTGATCCGCGGCGGCTCGCCCGGCGTCGACGGATGGATGACCGGGAAGACATTCCCCGGGGCGCTGAAGCGGGAGGTGTCCTCGGGAAGCTCGGCCTCCTCGGGATCCAGCTCGGTGATGCCCCGGAGGAAGTCGAGCGTGTCGAAATAAATCTCGTCGTGCAGCGCCTCGAGCGAGCTGACGGCTTCCTCGTCGAGGCCGAGACGGAAATCGGGCTCGCTGGCCCAGACTTCCACTCTCAGCTGCTTGAAAAACGGCTGTTTGGAGAACGCCGGCGAACCGCCGGTCTTTTTTTGGACGTGGTCGTAAACCGGCCCGAGACCCTCGTCCTGGTAAAACGCCCAGAGGCGCTCGAGATCGGTCGGGAGATCCTCGTCCAGCAGGATTTCGGCCCCGCGCTCCAGACGGATCCAGCCCGTGGTCACCTGGACCGCGCCCCATTCGGGCAGGGGCTTGAGATACGTCATTTCCCGGACGCGCGGGGAAAACGATCCGCTCCAAATCACCGCGTTTCGGCCGTCCTGGGCCGTGACCTCGTACACCGGGCCCCCCGGGTCCTTCATTTCGAATTGAACGGCTCCGGCGGGCAGGCCGAGATCGCGGACGGCGATTTCGTCGACCGGGTAGAGCTCCTGCAGCCAGCGGGCCGACTCGGTGTAGAAACGCTTCGGCTTTCCCCGGTCCTCGGCCGCGGCCGCGAACCGGATCGTCAGCTTGGCGACCGGCTTCCCCCGCAGGGCCGGAAAGACGTGTTCGGTGAGCCAAAAAAATCCTTGCTTGTAGGCCGAGAAAACCTCGACCTTCATGTCGGTCGGCTTGAGGATTTCGGCGGCCGTCTCCTCGATCCGGGCTTTCAAGCGGGCCCGGACTTCGGCCGGTTCGCTGAGGCCGAGACTGATGCGGAGCGGGACCGGCGCCTGGTTTTCCGAAGCGGCCGCGGCCAGGGTTTCGAGCCGCGCTTTCACCGCGGCCAGGGCGTCGTCGGCTTCCCAGGAAAACGTCCGCTCTTTTTCGAAGATCCTCTTGGATCCCCGGAGGATGTCCGAGGAGACCTCCAGGGGCGGCCCGGCCGCGACGGCCGCGGCGATCGCCTTCAGCTCTTCCTCGAAGGCCGGGTTGGATATCGGCAGAAGGAGATCGGCCTTGATCGATTCCAGGTCCTTGTCCTTGAGGGATTCGAGGGTCTTTTTCAAGGCCGGGGCGAACCGGGCCTCGGCCGCGCCCTTTTCCCCCTTGAAAAATCGTTCCAGGTCGGCGGCCGCCTCGTCCAGGCGGGGCCGGCCGTCGCCCCGCTCGTCAAAATAGGGGAAGGTCGAGCTCAGGTAGCCCAGCGTTCGATCCAAGCCGAGGGAATCGGCCCCGGCCACCACCAGGGCGGACGATTTATTGAAGGCCCGGGGCACGGCCCGGATGATGCCGAAGGCGTTTTCCAGCTCCGGGAAGGACAACTTGCCGACGCGCTCCAGCTCCCGGGTGAGGGCGTTGGACCCGACCAGGATCGGGGCGACGACGCTTTTCCGGAATTCGATTTCGGAATCCAGGTAAACCAGCGGAAACATCGACCCGGCCGTCTGGAGGACGAGGCGGGAGGCCAAGGGAGCGATGCCCCGAACGGCCTCGGAGGAGGGGGCGACGATCCGGCCCTCGATCGTGTCCGGGATCGAGTCGCCGTCCAGGTCGCCGTAGAGGCCCTTGGTCGTGAAAACGTCGCGGAGGTCGAATTCGCGCCCGGCGCCGTCGGTCCTCGGCGGATTCTTGAATGACGGCGTCAGCATCCGTCTCGGGTGCCCGAGACGGGAAACGGAGGCCGACAGGACGGATTTTCCGTACCGCAGGGCAAACGTCAGCCGCTCGCATCCGGCGTAGGAGAGAATCCCGGTTTTTTCCCCCCGGCGGTGGGACGATTGGAGGGATTCCAGGGCCCGCAACGAGCGGGCCTGGTCTCCGTCGTCGGTGAAATAGATTTCAAGGCCCAGGTCCTTGATCCCGCCGGCGCTGAAATCGAGCTTTTTCAGGGCCCCTCGGGGGATCCCGGAGCGGGGGAACTCGTACAAGGCCGAGCGGATGAACGTCATTTGGAGGGAAACGCCCTCCGTCTTGAGAAAGGCGGAGACGTCGCGCTCGAGCATCTCGTAGGTCGGACCCGTTTCCCGGCCCCAGACGTCCCAGAAATAGGGCCAACGGAGAAAAAAGGCCCGGCCCGTCCGGAGGAGAGCTTCCTCGGACCCGGCCGTCAGGATGATCCCGTTCTGCGTCTTCGTCTTAAAGGTGCCGACGAATCCTTGTCCCGCCTCCAACTCGGGCAGATCGACGCCGCCTTCGCGGGCGGCCTGTTTCAGCCATTTGACGTTCGGCCCGACGAGAATCGGGCTGTCGATCCCGGCGATATCCGGGATCTCGGATTCCCGTTTCACCAGGGCCGGATTCTGGGCCAGGCTTTCCAGGTTGGCCCGGGCGGAGATATCGGCGGCCAGGGCGAGTTCGACGGCCGTCGGCGAATCCGGGAGGATGATCGTCACGGCCACCCGGTCGGCTAAACCGTCGCCGTCCGTGTCCTTGAGGCCGCGGCCGAGGAGAAAGAGATGGGACAGGCTTCCGATTTCAGCCGCGGCCGAGCCGGCCAGGGCCAGGAGGAGGGTTGCGATAAGGACGGCTTTTTTCGGCATGGGGGCACCTTCTAAGAATCCGCGTTTTCAGGTGTCTTATTTTAGTACAAGGAGACCGGTTCTCCAAGTTGACTCTCCGTCTCCCTCTTCTTTAAGATGATTCCGGGCATTCGCGGAAGAAAGG
Organism: Acidobacteriota bacterium; assembly: GCA_012797375.1. GTDB lineage: Bacteria > Acidobacteriota > Aminicenantia > Aminicenantales > UBA4085 > JAAZPG01. Next base: position 764 of record JAAZPG010000243.1, on the reverse strand, counting down.
AGGAACATATGTTCAAGGAATTCAAGGAATTCGCCCTGAAGGGGAGCCTGGTCGACCTGGCCGTCGGATTCATCGTCGGCGGAGCCTTCGGCAAGATCGTCACCTCGCTCGTCAACGACATCCTCATGCCGCCGCTCGGCCTGCTTCTGGGCAAAGTCGATTTCTCCGGTCTGTTCATCGACCTCTCGGGCGGCGGATACGCGACGCTCGAGGCGGCCAAGGCGGCCGGGGCGGCGACGTTGAATTACGGGGCGTTCCTCAGCACGGTGGTCGACTTCCTCCTCGTCGCCCTGGCTCTGTTCTTCGTCGTTAAGCAGATGAACCGGCTCCGCCGGCCGGCCCCGGCCGCTCCGGCGGCCAAGAGCTGCCCCTTCTGTCTTTCCAGTGTTCCGGAGAAGGCCGTCCGCTGCCCGTTCTGCACGTCCGATCTTACTTGACGATGAAGCGGCGGCCGGCGTGCTCGATGATGTCCATGGGGATGTCATAAACCCGGCCGAGGAGATCAGCCGAGAGGATCTCCTCCGTCCGGCCGTCGGCGACGACCCGCCCGTCCTTTAAAAAAACCATCCAGCCGGCGTAATGGACGGCCGCGTCCAGATCGTGGAGGGTGACGACGATCGTTTTTCCCTCGCTCGAAGCCAGGCGGCCGAGGAGCCTCATGACCTCGGTTTCCCGGCGCGGATCGAGAAACGTGGTCGGCTCGTCCAAAATGAGGATTTCCGCCTTTTGAGCCAGGGCCCGGGCGATCAGGACGAGCCGCCGCT
>JAAZPG010000242.1 GCA_012797375.1 Acidobacteriota bacterium | reverse complement strand
GACCTCCCCCGCCCTCTCGCCGCAGGCCGCGATGATGACGATGTCCACGTCGGCATGGCGGCTGGTCACCTGCTGGAGAACGGTTTTGCCGGCGCCGAAGGGGCCGGGAATGCAGTACGTCCCGCCCTTGGCGACGGGGAAGAATGTGTCGATGAGGCGCGTTTTCGTAACCAGCGGCTGGACGGGCCGGAGGCGCTGGACATAGCAGTCGACCGCCCGCTTGACCGGCCAGGTGAAGCGCATGGTCACATCGACCGATCCGCCGCCGTCGTCCGTCAGGCGGGCGACGGGCTCGTCGACGGCATACTCGCCGGCCGGCTTGATCTCGGCCACGGTCCACGCTCCGGCCAGGGAAAACGGGACCATGATCCGGTGGGAGAACGCCCCTTCGGGCACCGTTCCCAGGGCGTCGGCCCGCTCCACCCGGCCGCCCGCCTGGACGAGGGGGGTGAAAGCCCATTTCCGGCTTCGGGGCAGCGCCTCAAGATAGACGCCGGGAGTGAGGAAGTTGCCGGTTTTTTCAGCGATCTGGGGCAGGGGGTTCTGCAGGCCGTCGTAGATCTGGCCGAGAAGGCCCGGCCCGAGCTCGACGGAAAGCAGCTCGCCGGTGAAATCGACGGGGTCGCCGACCTTGATGCCCCGGGTGATTTCGAACACCTGGACCTGGACGGTCCCGCCCTGGACGCGGATGACTTCGCTCTTCAAGCGCGTGTCGTCGACATGAATATAGGCGACCTCGTTCATGGTCACCGTTCCTTGGGTGAAGACGGTGACCATGTTGCCGTTGACGCCGGTCACCGTTCCGCTGGTCTTCGTCATGGGGTTTCTCCGGTTTGTTCGGGTGTCCGCGCCGCCTCTTTGACCGCGTCGTAAATCTCCTGGTAATTCCGCTCCCCCCGCCCGGCGGTCAAGACCGCCAGGCGCTCGAGAATCAGGAGCTGGAGGCGGTAGGCGAGGAGGGAGTCGAAATCGAAAACCGTCAAGCCGCGGAGCCGGTCGATCCTCATCCACCGCACGCTTTCCAAGGCGATTTCCGCCTCCAGCGGCGTGGACGCGTCCGGAACAGCCAGGAAGACGCTCCGGGCGTCCCGGGCCGCGTCGTCGTCCCGTCCGGCCGGACGACGCCACCGGTCCCCGCTCCGCCCGAGCCGGGCGGCCCGGAGAGAGACGAGCTCGTTGCGCAGCGATCGCTCCCAAGCGTAATACCGGTCGAGAAGGCCGGAGCCGGCCGGCGGCGGAAGATCCGGGCCGGACTGCAGCGTCGTCTTTTCCAAGAGGGCGAAGTCCATCGGGCGGAGATGAAGGCGTCCGCGCCGGAGAAAATCAGCCGACGACAACGGCGGCGGGACGCCGAGGGAAAGGGCCGGCAGAGTCGAGGCGAAATAGTAATAGCGGCCCATGTCCTATAAATCCTTGACCGCCTCGCGGACGATGCCGGCCAAGCGGCTGTTCAGGTACTTGGAAAAGAGCTCGGCCACGGCGTCCGCCGAAAAGTCGTAGTACGCCGCGCCGTTCTTCTCGGCCACCCGGAATCCCGCCGGGACGCCGGGGAACGGCGTGAAGGTGAAGCCCTTGGCCAGCTCCTCCTTGAGGCGGGCGTCGAACCGGTCCCGCACCTTCCGGAGCATTTCCGGATCGAGCAGAACGGACAAGTCCTCGGCGCCCCCGGCGGCCAAGCTTTTCAGAACATCCGGCAGGGCGGCCCGGAGGATCTCCTCGTCATAGGCGGCGGCCACGGCGTTCCGGACGACGGCGTCCAGGATGGCCGCGATCTTATCGCGGAAGGCCAGGACCAGGTCGCGGGAAGCCCGGGCCAGGGAGGCCCGGCCGGCTTCCTCATCCCGGGCGGCCGCGGTTTTCGCCTTCGTCCGGATCTCGTTCGCTTCGCGCTCGGCCTCGGCCAAGATCGTCTTTTTCCGTTCCTCGGCCTCCCGCAGGATCTCCGCGGCTCGGCGCTCCGCTTCTTCCTGGCCTTCGCGCTTGATGCGGTCGAGCAATTCTTGAAGCTGAATCTCCATGTCGTCCTCTCGCGATTCGATCGTTTCCGGCGTCCGCGGCGTTGGCGGTCCTTCCGGGCATGCGGTCCGGGAGGCGTTTTCTCGGAGATCCCGGACGTTTGGGAATCCGTCCTGTCCGGGGCCAAAGCGGGCGGCCATCCCTTCGGGATGATCTCCTCGATTGAGAAAGAATTTATAAACCGAAACGGCGGGGCTGTCAAACCGCGGCGATGACGGAAAGCCCCAACGGACGTCCTTCGGGAACGCGGCCGGCGTCCGCCGGCGGATCGAGGAGAAAGGGGACGTCAACCGCGGCCGCCGGACGGAGCGCCGCCGATGATCCGGGGACGGGACCCCCTCGCCGCATCTTCATTCGCGGGAGAGCGTCCCGTCCCCGCCGGGCTTATTCCCCGCCGATCTGCATCAGGGCGATCCGAAAAGTCGGGGCGGTGAGTCCCCGGTTGAGGTCGAGATCGTCGCCGATCATATCGATGCCGTTGAGCATCTCCTCGGCCGTCCCGGCGATCGTCACGCCCTTGACCGGGAAGGCGACCTTGCCGTCTTCGATCCACAGACCCGAGGCGCCGCCGCTGAAGTTCCCGTTGACCGGATTGATGCCATAACCGGTGACGTCCTTGAGCCATAGGCCGGCCTTGGTGGCCTTGACGATCTCCTCGGGCTTGTGCGGGCCGGCTTCCATATAGAACGCGTGCGGACCGATGCCCGGGATGCTCGAGAATCCGCCCCGGGAGGCGTTCCCGGTGCTCTTGACCCCGGCCCTCTTGGCCACGATCGTGTTGTACAAGAAGCCCCGGAGGACGCCCTTGTCGACGATCAGCCGCCGCTGGGTCGGTACGCCTTCTCCGTCGAACGGCACGCTCGCCAGGCCGCGGGGCCGGGTGCCGTCGTCGACGAGAGTCATGGTCTCGACCGCGATTTTCCGGTTGAGCTTGGCCCCCAGGAAGCTCGCGCCCTGCAGGACGCGCTCGCCGTCGACGGCTTGGAGGAGGCCGCCCAGGACGGCATAGGCGACGTCGGGATCGAAAATGACCGCCGCCTTCTGGGTTTTAAGCGGCCGGGGATCGAGAAGCTCGATGGCCTTGCGGGCGGCCGCGGCCGCGATCTCCTCGGCCGGCTTGAGGTCGGCCCAGAAGCGCCGGGAGCAGTATTCGCCGCCGGAGGATTTCTGGTCGCCCTTTTCGGCCACGACCGAAATTCCCATGGCGCAGGTGGCTCCCTTGGTGGTCTTGGACAAGCCGTGGGAGTTGGCGATGAACACCTCGTTCTCTCCCTCCCCGTAGCCCGCCCCGGCGCTCTTGGTGATCCGGGGATCCTTCATCGAGAGCTTCTCGAGCGTCTTGAGGAGCTCGATCTTGCGGTCCGTGGAGACCCGGGCGATCTCCGGGTCGTAGAGCCCCTCGACGGCCGTCTGGCCCGGATCGTCGGGAAGGACGTTGAACTCGTCGGCCGTCGTGACCCGGGCGAACTCGATCGCCCGGCCGATGGCGTCGTCAAGCGCGCTGTCCTTGAAATCATTGGAGCCGGCCAGGGCCATCCGGCCCTGGACGAAGACCCGGAAGCCGACGCCCTGTCCGGCCGCTTCCTGGATCGTCTCGACCTCGCCGTTGCGGACCTCGAGGCTCAGGCTCCGGCCCGTCTCGATGTACACCTCGGCCGCGTCAGCGCCTTTTTTGAGGCAGTCCTTGACCAGCTTTTCCGCCAATATTTTCATGTCCATGTTCGTTGCTCCTTCGTTTCCGCCTTACGCCCGGGCCCGGCTGCCGCCGACGTTGATGCCCCGGAGGCGGACCGTCGGCTGGCCGGCCGTCACCTCGGCCGACTGTCCCTTCCCGCAGATGCCGGGGCCGAACTCGAGGTCGTCGCCGACGGCGTCAATGTTCTGGATGATGTCCAGGCAGTTGCCGATCAGGGTCGCGCCCTTGACCGGCGTCGTTTTCCGGCCGTCCTCGATCATGTAGGCCTCGCGGCAGGTGAAATTGAAGACGCCCGTCGTCGGATCGACGCTTCCGCCGCTGAGGGCTTGGACGTAGATCCCGTTCTTGGTGGAGGCCAGGATGTCGGCCGGCTTGTCTTTTCCGGCGGCGATGAAGGTGTTCGTCATCCGGGGAATGGGCAGATAGCGGAAGCTCTCCCTCCGTCCGTTGCCGGTCCGCTCCATCTTGATCTGCTTGGCCGAAAGGACATCGGTCATGTATTTGACCAGCACGCCTTTGTCGATCAGGACGTTGCGCTTGCCGGGCGTGCCCTCGTCGTCCCAGTTGGTCGTTCCCCGGAAGTTGGGGAGGGTTCCGTCGTCGATCATCGTGAACACGTCGCTGGCGACCTTCTGGCCGAGCTTGCCGGTGAAGGCGCCGATCTTGCGGGCGATGTTGTCGGCCTCGAGGGGATGGCCGACGGCTTCATGAACGAGAACGCCGCCCCAGCCGTTCTGCATGACCACGTCCAGCTTCCCGGCCGGCGCGTCCTTGGCCTCGAGCATGGCGACGGCCTCGCGGGCCGCGGTCAGAGCGATCCGCTCGGGCGTCACCTCGGCGAACATCTCGAAGCCGGAGTGCCGGCTGAGCCGTTCGCGGCCCATGTGCCGGGTGTCGTTGCCCTCGCTCAGGGCTTGGACGATGAAGAACAGGAGCGGCAGCTCGTCGACAAGATACAAGCCCTCCGAGTTGGCGATCGTCCGCCCCCGGACCTCGTCGTAATAGCTGATCGAGGTCATTTTGATCCGCGGATCGTGGCCGCGGGCGGCCTGGTCGGCCCGCCGGCAGACGTCGAGACGCTTCTCGTCGGCGATCCCGGACAAGGGAAGCTTGACCGTGATGTAAACGGGGGGCGCGCCCGCCCGGATCGGGACCGGCTTCGCCGCGGCGCTGCCCCGGGCGATGAACGAGGCGACTTCGGCCGCCCGCAGCATGGCCTCCTCGCCGATCTCGTCCGTGTAGGCGAAGCCCGTCTTGTCGCCGGCGATGACCCGCACGCCGGCGCCCTGGCTGATGCCGAATTCGGCGCTCCGGAATTTGGATTCTTCCATCAGGATGTTCCGCGAAATGCGGTGCTCGACGTAGACGTCGGCGAACTCCCCGCCCTTGGCCAGGGCCCGGGCCACGACCCGGTCGAGCACGGCCTTATCGAGGGCCGGTCCGACGGCCGGGAGATCCCCCGGTCCTGTCTTGGCCAAGAGATCCTTGAGAAGAATCGGCGAAGCCGCGATCGCCAGGCCGCCCTTGACGCCCATCTCCAGGAATTTGCGCCGGGGGATATCGCCGGCGAAAATGCCATGTCCGCTCATGACGCTCTCCTTTGTTGAGGGATTGATATGATCGAAAGAAAAGGGAACCGGATTTTCTTTTTTCCGTCGGAAACCGCGCGTCGTTTCATCAATGGAGTGCTCCGGGCCGGACATCCATCCGGCCGGTTTGTTTATCGGCTTGCGAAAAAGCGCTTCCGCGACTTGACATTGCAGCACGCCGCCGGAAAGAAGTCAAGGACCCGCGGCCGGGAACGCCTTCAAAATCCATGAGGGGACGACGCGCCGCCCCTGGAGGGGCTGCGTCTCCATAGGATTTGTGCTAGATTAATTCCTCGTTCTTTTCATCCCGGTCAGGAGGATGCCGTGAAAAAGACCGCCGCCCTCATCCTTTCCGTCCTGTTCGTTTTCTCCCTCGCCGGCTGGAGCCGGAAAACCGAAGCGGATTCCGGGAAAGCCGTCCCGGACAAAACGCCTCTTCTCACCTCCGAGATCCTCTCCGGCCTCGCCTTCCGCAATATCGGACCGGCCGTCATGTCCGGCCGGATCAGCGACATCGTCATCCACCCGAAGCGCCGGGCGACGTGGTACGTCGCGGCCGGCTCCGGAGGCGTCTGGAAGACCGAAAACGCCGGGACGACCTGGACGCCGGTCTTCGACGGCCAGTCCTCCTATTCCATCGGCTGTCTCGCCCTCGATCCCGTCCGTCCCGAGATCGTCTGGGTCGGAACAGGGGAAAACGTCAGCGGCCGCCACGTCGGCTACGGCGACGGCGTCTACAAGAGCCTCAACGGGGGGACGACCTGGACGAACATGGGCTTGAAGAATTCCGAGCACATCGCCCGGATCTTGATCGATCCGCGCGATCCGGACGTCGTTTACGCGGCCGCCGAGGGTCCGCTTTGGTCGCCCGGCGGGGAGCGCGGCCTTTTCAAGTCCGTCGACGGCGGGCGGACCTGGACGCCGTCGTTGATCATCTCGGCCGCCACGGGCGTCGCCTCGGCTGAATTCGAGCCGGGCGATCCCGACATCCTCTACGCCGCCGCCTACCAGCGCCGCCGGTCCGTCGCCGCCTTCATGGGCGGCGGGCCGGAATCGGGCATCTACAAGAGCGAGGACGCGGGAAAAACCTGGCGCAAGCTCTCCGTCGGCCTGCCCAAGGGCGACATGGGCAAAATCGGCCTGGCCGTCTCGCCCCTCGATCCGCGCGTCGTCTACGCCACGATCGAGGCCTCGCCCGAGGAACGGGGTTTCTACCGCTCGGCCGACCGCGGTGAAAGCTTTGAGAAGCGTAATTCTTACCTCAGCGGCGGCACGGGCCCCCATTACTACCAGGAGATCTTCGCCGACCCCAACGTCTTCGACCGCGTTTACCAGATGGATTACTGGCTCCAGGTGACGGACGACGGCGGCCGGACGTTCCGCACCGTTCCGGAGAAAAACAAGCACGGGGACAACCACGCCCTGGCCTTCCTCCCCGGCGATCCCGATTACCTCCTCAACGGCAGCGACGGCGGCGTTTACGAGACCCGCGACGGCGGGCGGACATGGCGGTTCTTCGAGAACCTGCCCGTGACCCAAGTCTATAAGCTCGCCTTGGACAACGACCTCCCCTTCTACAACGTCCACGGCGGAACCCAGGACAACGGCAGCCAGCTCGGGCCCTCCCGCACCCTCAACGCCAACGGCATCGCCAACTTCGACTGGACGATCACGTTCGGAGCCGACGGCTACGCCTGCGCGATCGACCCCGTCGATCCGGATACGATCTACCTCGAATGGCAGGAAGGCAACCTCCTCCGCTACGACCGGAAAAGCCACGAAACGATCTTCATCTCCCCCAAGCCCGAGCCGGGCGAACCGGCCCTCCGCTTCAACTGGGATTCGCCGGTCCTCATCAGCCCGCATTCCCATACCCGGCTCTACTACGCCGGCCAGCATGTCTGGAGGAGCGACGACCGGGGCGACTCCTGGACGCGGATTTCCCCGGATCTGACCCGGAACATCTTCCGCCTCGCCCAGCCCATCATGGGCAAAACCTGGAGCGTCGACGCCCTCTGGGACCACGGGGCGATGTCCCTCTTCTCGACGATCACGACTCTCAGCGAGTCGCCCCTGGCGGAGGGTTTGATTTACGCCGGGACGGACGACGGGCTGATCCAGGTCACCGAGGACGGAGGAAAATCCTGGCGGAAAATCGATCGCCTGCCCGGCGTCCCGGAGAATTTCTTCGTCAACGAGATCAAGGCCTCCCGGACCGACCGGGACACGGTCTTCGCCGCCGTCGACTTGCACAAGACGGGCGATTACCGCCCCTTTCTCCTCCGGAGCGACGACCGCGGGCGGACCTGGGTCTCGATTTCGGGCGATCTTCCGGCCCGGACGATCGTCTGGGCCGTGGCCCAAGATCCCGTCAAGAAGGATCTTCTGTTCGCCGGGACGGAATTCGGCGTCTTCGCCACCCTGGACGGCGGAAAGCGCTGGCTGAAGATGGCCGGCGGCGTGCCGACGATCTCTTTCCGGGACCTGGAGATCCAGGAGCGGGAAGGCGATCTCGTCGGCGCCTCTTTCGGCCGCGGCTTTTTCGTCCTGGACGATTTCTCCCCGCTGCGCCGGATCGACGAAACCCTTCTCGCCCGGCCGGCCGCGCTCTTCCCGGTGAAAAAGACCCTCTCCTACATTCCGCGGAGGCCGATCGATTCACCGGACAAGGGCTGTCTCGGAGAGACGTTCTTCACCGCTCCCAATCCGCCGTTCGGCGCGATTTTCACCTATTATCTTAAGGATGGGCTGAAGCCGGCCGCTCAGGCCCGGCGCGACGAGGAAGCCAAGTTTCTGAAGGAAGGAAAACCCGTGTCTTTCCCCGGCTGGGACGTTCTCCGCAAGGAGGAGGACGAGGAAAAGCCCGAGATCATCCTGACCGTCGCGGCCGCGGACGGATCGGTCGTCCGGCGGCTGACCGGACCGGCCGGGCCGGGCCTCCACCGGATCGCTTGGGACCTTCGCTATCCGGCCGTCGAGCCGACCCGGCTGGAGTCCGCGGTCCGCGATCCCTGGGACATGGAGCCGATGGGCCCGCTCGTTGTCCCGGGAACGTTCTCTGTTTCCCTGGCCCAAAAAATCGACGGCGTCTTGATTCCGCTCGCCGGCCCGGAGACGTTCACCGTCGAATCGCTGACGCTGGCCTCCCTCGCCGAAAAGGACAAAGCCGCCCTCCCGGCCTTCCAGGAAAAGGCGGGCGGGCTGCAGCGGGCGATGATGGGAGCCGGCGAAGCCGCCGACAGCGCCCTGCGGAGCCTGGCCTACGTCCGGAAAGCGCTGCTCGACACGCCGGCGGCCGATCCAAAGCT
>JAAZPG010000241.1 GCA_012797375.1 Acidobacteriota bacterium | reverse complement strand
GCGGCGGCCAGGCGGGCGGCCGGCCGCCGGGATTGTTCCCATCGGGGATGAAATCTTCGCGAGGGACGGCCGGGCTTCGCGTCCCCCCAAGGCAAAAGGAGCGTCCCCGTTCCGGGGAGCCGGATATCCGGCGGCTCTCAAGGACGGCGACAGGCCGTCGTCACGAGCACTTGTTCCAGCCGCAATTGGGACAGACGGGGCATTTCTCGTCGGGCAGGGTCGCTCCGCACTGCTTGCATTGCGACTGGTACATGTCCCGCGCGCCGTTTTTCGCCGCCCCGAAATGCCGTTCCAGGACCCGGGCGACGGCGTCCGGGATCGAGGTGACGAGCCCCCCCTCGGTGAAAATCGGCTCCGATCCCCCGATTCCCTTGAGCTGGGAGACCAGTTCCTTGGGATCGACCCCGCTTCGGAGGGCCAAGGAAAGTAACCGGCCGATGGCCTCGGCGTCGGCCATGGTCGAATACCCGCTCTTGCCGATCGAGGCGAAAACCTCAAACGGCTTCTGGTTGAAGAACGTGATGGTGATATAGAGATTGCCGAATCCGGTCTTGATCTTGTCCGTGACCGAGGTCAAGGTGTCCGGCCGCTCCTCCGGAATCCTCGGGGCCGGCCCGCTTGCCTTGACCAGGACCTGCTCCTCGCGGCAGCCGTCTCGGTAGATCGTGATTCCCTTCGTCTTCAGGTCGAAAGCCCGGAGATAGGCCGTTTCGACATCCTTCAGCGAGGCCGCGTGGGGCAGGTTGATGGTCTTGGAGACGGAGTTGTCGACATGCTTCTGGAAGGCCGCCTGCATCCGGAGATGGGCCTCGGGGGAGATGTCGTGGGCCGTGACGAAATACGCCGGGGGCTCCTTTCCGGGGTTTTTCTCCGCCCATTCGGCGTACAAGGGATGGACATCCTTGAGCTCGGCGTCCAGGATGCGGGAGGTGAAGGTGAAGGCGAAGACCGGCTCGATGCTCGAGGAACAGCCGGCGATCCGGGAAATCGTCCCGGTCGGGGCGATGGTTAAAACCGTCGCGTTCCGCATCCGGCGGCCCTTGTAGATCGACTTGGCGATGTTCGGAAAGTCGCCGCGGATTTTCGCCAGACGGGAGGATTCCTCCTCGGCCCGGGCCCGGAGAAACGCCGCGATCTTATCGGCCAGGGCCAAGGCCTCGGGGGAGTCGTAGCGGATCTTCCTCTTGATCAGGAGGTCGGCCCAGCCCATCACCCCGAGCCCGATCCGTCGGTTGCCCTTGGACATCGCCTCGATCTCGGGAAGGGGGTATTTGTTGACGTCGATGACATCGTCCAGGAAGCGGACGGCCGCGGCGATCACCCCGGCGAAGCGGTCCCAGTCGAACCCGTCCTTTCCGGCCGGGGCGAAAAAGTTGGCCAGGTTGATCGACCCGAGGTTGCAGGACTCGTAGGGATGAAGGGGCTGCTCCCCGCAGGGATTCGTCGCCGCGATCGGCCCCTGGCTCCGCGTCGGATTGGCCTTGTTGATCCGGTCGATGAAAATCAATCCCGGATCGCCGATCGCCCAGGCCGATTCGACGATCATCCGGAAGATCTTGCGGGCGTCCTTGCGGTCGACGGCCTTTTTCGAGCGGGGGTCGAAGATCTCGTAGCTGGTTCCTTTCTTGACCGCCTCCATGAAGGCGTCCGTGGCCGCCACCGAGATGTTGAAATTGCCGACGCTCCGGCCGTCCTTCTTCATCAGGATGAAGTTCTCGATGTCGGGATGGTCGACCCGAAGGATCCCCATGTTGGCCCCCCGGCGCGTCCCCCCCTGCTTGACCGCCTCGGTCGCCGCGTCGATGACCTTCAGGAACGAGACCGGCCCCGAGGCGACTCCCTGGGTCCGGCGGACGAAGCTGCCGCGCGGCCGGAGCCGGCTGAAATCGAAGCCCGTTCCGCCGCCCTCCTTGTGCACCAGGGCGGCGTTCTTGACCGCGTCGAAAATGGATTCCATCGAATCCTCGATCGGCAGGACGAAGCAGGCGCTGAGACACATGTCCCGCCCCGCCCCGGTCAGGGTCGGGCTGTTGGGCAGGAAGTCGCGGGCCGGCATGAGGTCGAAAAATTTCCCCGCCCACGCTTCCCGGTCCCGGGCCGAGCGCTCAGCCGCGGCCACCGCCCGGGCGACGCGGAGAAAGAGATCGGCCGGTGACGCGTCGGCGAGCTCTCCCTTCTCGTTCTTGAGAAAATAACGGGCTTTGAGGATCCGAAGGGCGTTGGCCGAGAATCCGGCCGCGGCGGCGGTCGTCATGGGCATCGCTCCCCGGGCCGGGCGGCGGAAGCCGGCGGGCCCGCACGATTATCATATTAAAATGATAGTATTAGTATACGCCTCTTCGGGCGATTTGCCAAGACGGCCGCCGGCGGTCCGCCGGGACGGAGCCTTAGAAGCGGAAGCCGGCCAGGAAGACCAGCATATTCGATTTGACCGTGGGATCGCCTTCCTTCGGGTCTTTGACAAGATTGGCCAATCCCAAATGGTAGCGAAGCTCGGCTACGAGATTGATCCCGCTGAGAGAGATCCCCAGGCCGCCGCCGAAAACGAGCCCGTAATCGATCGAGGCGACGTCGTCCTTGATGTCCTTGGAGCCGGAGTCGCTGTCGCCGCCCCCGCTGATCGTGTAGTCGTACTTGGCCTGGGCGACATAAGCGATCTCGCCGCCGCCCAGAAGATACGGGTTGATTCCCTGGACCGGGAGGTTGAACCGCAGGAGAACCGGGACGCTGATCTCGCTGATCCGCATCTTCACGTCGAAATCAGACCCCGACAGCGATCCTTCGTACCGGATTCCCTTGGGCAGGTACATCAAGCCGACGTCCACCCCCAACAGGCCTCCGGAATAGAACCCGACCCCTCCAGCCAAGCCCATGAGGGATTTTTTATACTCATTGTATTCCTCGGCGGGGTCCTCGGAATAGGTCAGGCTGGCCATCCCGTAGGCGGCCATGATCTTGAAACCGCCGGGATAGGTTGTCTCCGGCGCCGGCCGCCGCTCGTAGGACGGCGTCCGGGCGGGGGCCGGGGCGGGCCGAACGACGGGCTGGGCTTCCGGCTGGACGGCGAGGCCGGGGCCGGAAATGACGTCGACCACGTTGGCGTGGACGTAGGCGGTCAAGGTGACGCCGAGATCGTTCGTCACTGAAATCTCGTACCAGTCGCCGGCCGTCTGAGAGGACTCGAACAAGGTTCCCATTTTGACTTGCTTGATGACGGCGGCATTGAGGTCGGGTTGGGTCCGGATGTTGGCCGTCTGAACCTTCACCTTCAGGACGGTCGTTTCCGCGGACAGCGCCAGTCCTCCGATCGCGAGCACAAGGGCGAGAGCGACGGCGATGCGTTTCATGCACTCCTCCCAGTCAGATTCCGTGTAGGATCGGGTCCTTTATGCCATGACTATAAAAAAATAGCAAGGGGGAGGAAAAGCGGGAAAACCGAAAAACCGATCAGATCACCCGCCGGGGGATGGCCGGATTCAGCCGGGCGAGGATCTCGTACCCGATGGTCCCGGCCAGGGCGGCCAGGGCCTCGGCCGAGACCGTTTCCCGGCCGTCACGGCCGATCAGGGTGACGACGTCGCCGGCCGCCGCCCCGGGAATGTCAGTAACGTCGACCGTGAAAAAATTCATCGCGATCCGGCCCCGGACGACGGCCCGCTTTCCGCGGAGAAGAACGTAGGCGGCGTTCGACAAGCCCCGGTCGTAGCCGTCGGCGTATCCGACCGGAATGACGGCCAGCCGCGTCGGCCGGGTCGTCCGGTACGAGCACCCGTACCCGATGAACGCCCCCTTGGAAAGGCGCCGGATCTGGGCGATCCGGGCCCGCCAGGAAAGAACGGGTTTAAGAACGAACGGCCTCCTCTTGCGAAGCCGGCAGGACAAGTACGTTTCCTTCGACGGCCAGAGGCCGTACAACCCGATTCCCATCCGGATCAGGCCGCAAAGCGACTCGGGAAAGACGATCGCCGCGGCCGTGGCCGCGATATGCTTGATGGGGATCGGATAACCGGCCTCCCGGACGGCGGCCGCGGCTTCGTTGAAGAGGGCCATCTGGCGCCGGGGATAGGCAAGCGAGGTCGTATCCTCAATGTTGGCGAAATGAGAGGACAAGCCCTCGATTTCGAGACCGGGAAGACGGGCCAGCCGGGCGAAGAAGGAGACCACCTCGGCGACCGGGAGGCCCTGGCGGTTCGTCCCCGTCTCAACCTTGACGTGGATCCGGGCCGTTTTTCCCAGGCGGACGGCGGCGGCCGATATCCCCTCGGCCGCGGCCCGGTCGTAGACGGTGAACCGGAGATCCTGCCGGACGGCCTCCTCGATCCGGCCGGGAGCGGCGGGCCCGAGCATCAGGATGGGGCAGCCTAACCCGGCTTCGCGCAGGGCCAGGCCTTCCTCCGCGGAATGAACGCCGAGCCAGTCGACGCCGGCCGCCAGGGCGGGGCCGGAGGTTTCGATCAAGCCGTGGCCGTAGGCGTTCGCCTTGACCACGGCCAGGAGCAGCCGCCTCGGCCCGGCCAGGGCCCGGAAACGCCGGACGTTGGAGGCCAGGGCTTTGCGCTCGATCTCAATCCATTGCCAGAAGCGGCCGTCGCATGGCCCGCTCATCGGATGCCTCCTGCCCGGCGTCGGTCCCGGCGCTCAGGCGCCGGCGATTCCCTTTCGGACGGCGGCCAGGTCGATCCATCCCGCCAGGAGATCGTCCCGGAACAGCGTCTCTCTGCGCTCGACTCCCGTCGATATCATGGCCGCTTCCGCCCCGATCCGGTCCTCGACAAGCTTCAGGAAATCCTTGAAACCGGCCGGCAGATCCCTGAATTCCCGGACGCCGCGGACCGGCGTTTTCCATCCAGGGACCGTTTCGTAGACGGGGACGACCTTTTCCAGGACTTCCGTTTCCACCGGATAATCGCGGAGCGACGAGCCCTTGTAGCGATAGGCGGTGCAGATTTTGATCTCGGGGAACTCGTCAAGAACATCGGGCTTGGTCATGATCACCCGGCTGATCCCGTTGATCCGGCAGGCATAGGCGGCGGCCACGGCGTCGAACCAGCCGCACCGCCGCGGCCGGCCGGTCGTCGCCCCGAATTCGTCGCCCCGCCGGGCCAGGAGCTTGCCGGTTTCGTCGAAGAGCTCGGTCGGAAACGGCCCGGATCCGACCCGGGTCGTGTAAGCTTTGATCACTCCCAGGACCGCGTCGATGACCGTGGGCCCGACGCCCAGGCCGGTGCAGACGCCGCCCGCGGTCGGATTGGAGGACGTCACATACGGATACGTTCCATGATCGATGTCCAGCAGCACGCCCTGGGCTCCCTCGAACAAGACCGGCGTTCCCGCCCGAAGCGTCTCGTGGAGAAGGCGGGACACATCCTTGATATAGGGCGCCATCCGGGCCCCGTAATCCGCGTATTGGGCGAAGAGCTTTTCCGGATCAAGCGGCTCCAAGCCCCACAGGGCGGCGATTTCGTTCTTGGCCGCGGTGTTGCGGAAGATTTTTTCCCGGAGGAGGGCCGGGTCGCAAAGGTCCCCCGCCCGGATGCCCCGCCGGCCGATTTTGTCCTCGTACGCCGGGCCGATGCCCCGGCAAGTCGTGCCGATCTTCTTTTCGCCCAAAGCCGCCTCGGCGGCCCGCTCGAGCAGGCCGTGATACGGCAAGATGAGATGGGCCGTCCGGCTGACGGCGATCGAGTCCTCCCCCACCGGAACGACGGACTTCAGAGCTTCCAGCTCGTCCAAGAACGCCCGGGGATCGATCACGACGCCGTTGCCGATGAGGCAAAGCGTCCCCGGGTGGAGGATGCCCGAGGGAATCACGTGGAGGACGACTTTCCGGCCGTTGAGGTAGACCGTGTGGCCGGCGTTGTGGCCTCCCTGGTAGCGGGCGACCGCGCCGAAGGCCGGAGTCAGGAGATCGACGATCTTCCCCTTCCCCTCGTCGCCCCATTGGGTGCCCAAAATGACAATGTTCGCCATGATGCGCCTCTTGATCCTTAAAAATAAAACGCCGCTTGGGCCCGGAACGTCGATTGCCAAGCGTCTCCGCCCTGCTCCCGCCCCCGGTCGACCTCGACCTTGATGAAGATGCTGGGCGCCGGAGAATAAACGAGACCCAGGGCCCATTGCGTTCCGTTCCGGGAGAACCCCGCGCCGGGTGTGTCCGGACCGGCGAATCCCGGCCCGTGGAAGGGATCTTCGGCCCGGAAACGCCGGTAGGAAACAACCGGGATCCAGGAGCCCCAGTGAAGCTCGACGGCGCCGAACCATCCTTCGGCCGTTCCCCTGGAGAAGGGGGCCGGATTTTCGATCGTCGCCCGGGCGTATTCGCCCGAAGCCCGGATGTTCTCCGTCCGCCAGGAGGCGTCGGCCCCGACCATGGTGACCGCCCGCTCGTTGGCCGCGTCGGCCTTGCCCCGGTAATAAGACCCCCCGACTTCCAGGGAAGCGCTTAAGGCGGCCCCCAGGCGCCCCCCCCAGCCCTTGTTTTTATTGTTGTCGGAGTACTGCTGGCCGGCGCCGAAATCGGCTCCCTCGGCCAGGCCGTTTCCGGCGAAAACGGCCGCGTTGAAATTGCCGAACGAGGCTTCCGCCTCGATTCCCATTTCCCGCCAATTCACGGGGTAAACGGTTCCGACCGCCGGGGGATCGGAGATCAGGGCGGTTTCATGGGGCCGGCGGGACCGGTTGTATTTTCCGAAGGGAACGAGAAAGAGACCGGCCGTGACGCTGACGCCCTTGGCGACGGCGAGCCCTGCCCGGGCTTCGGTCAAGCCGACCGCCTCGCCTTGGGCGAACGTCGGCTCCAGGATGAAGACGAGGCCCGGCGTAAGAGTCCCGGAAAAGATCAGCCCCCCCCGGAGATTGGCCACGCTCCACGCGGAAGCCGGAAGGCCCGAGGGTCCCCGGAGGATGTCGAAGGAAAAATAGCCGTTGACCTTGAGGCCGGTCGAGTCCTGGGCGGCGGCCGGTCCGGCCAGGGCCAAGGCCAGGGCGAGGGCCGGGAGAGCGGCGGACAAGCGAATGCGTTTCATAAGCGTTTGAAATCAAATCCGTCTTCGAGGATGTCCGCTTTCCAGGCGGCCACGTTCTTTCCGGCGGCGACGGCCGCGGCGATCTCGGCCGCGCCGGTTTTTGTCCCCATCCAGACCGCCCCGGCCAGAACGCCGTCCTTGAGGACGATCTTCTTGTAAACGCCGGAAGCGGGCCGGGACAGCCGGAATTCCTC
>JAAZPG010000240.1 GCA_012797375.1 Acidobacteriota bacterium | reverse complement strand
TCGTGGCCGAGCAGCTCCTGGATGACCCGAAGATCGGCCCCCCGGCCGAGGAGATGGGAAGCGAACGAATGCCGAAGGGAATGGGGGCTGATTTTTCTCCGGATGGCCGTTTTTCTGATATATTTGGCGACCAGCCGCTCCACCGAACGGGACGTGATCCGTCCCCCCCGGTAATTCAGGAACAAGGCCGCTTGGTCGAGAGGTCCCTTCAAAAAGCCGGGCCTTGTTTCAAAATAAGCCGCCAGGCTGGAGGCCGCCGTCCGCCCGAACGGAACGATGCGCTCCTTTTTCCCCTTGCCCCGGACGCGGAGGAGGCGCTCCTCCAAGCCGACGTCGGAGACGTCCAAGCCGGCCAGCTCGCCGACCCGGATGCCGGTGGCGTAAAACAACTCGAAAATGGCCCGGTCCCGCGGCCCCAGACGGTCGTTTCTATCCGGAAGATCCAGAAACCGCTCGATCTCCCCCTCCGAAAGAAAACCGGGGACGGGACTGTCGAGTTTCGGCCGGGTCACGACCACGGCCGGATTATCATCGCAAATCCGTCGCTTGAGGCAATACTGGAAAAACGACCGGACGGCGGCCAGCTTGCGGGCGACGGACGTCTTGGAAAGGCGCCGGTCGTGAAGATCCGCCATCCAGCCGCGCAAAATGATGTTATCGACCCGGGCCAGGCGGACTTTTCGGCGGTCAAGATAAGCGGCCATCTGGAGAAGATCGCGCCGGTAGGCGGCCACGGTATGGGCCGAGGCGTTTCTTTCATACCGGAGGTACTCGAGGAACTCATCGATGTTTTTGCGCATGCGTCCGGATCCGGCGCCGCCGGCCCTGTTTCATTTTAACGAAATCCGTCCGCATATCCAAAAAAAGGGCGGATCGATATTTCCGGTTTATTCTTCCCAGACTCCTCGGGCGTTCTCCCTCAAGGCGGAGAAGCTGCGCCACGGCCGCGATTTTGGGAATTGATCTTAGACCCCGCCGGCTTCCGGCCCCGGTTTGTCCGGAGCCCCCCCCCCGTCTTCCCTCGAGTCGCCGTCTTTCCCGGCCGGCTCGGGTTCTTCCCCCGCCGGACGAGGCGGGACGGCCGGAGGAGACGCCGGCTCGCGCCAGCCGCAGTTCTCGTCGACACAGTGCTTGTACGTCCCGTCCTTCTTGGTCGTTTTCCGGAGGACGAACGGCCGGCCGCATTTCGGACAGGATTCCGGAAGCGGCTCGTCCCAGGTGGCGAACCGGCACTTCGGGAAGGAGCTGCAGCCGTAAAAGAATTTCTCCCGTTTCGTCTTTCTTTTCAAAAGCGTCCCGCCGCACCCTTGGGGACAGGCGATCCCCGTATCGACCTTTTCCTTCCCCTTGATGAACCGGCATTTCGGATAGTTCGAGCAGGCCACGAACATCCCGTAGCGGCCGACCCGCTGGACCAGGTTCGCCCCGCACGTCGGGCATTTTTCCTCGAGGGGAACGGGCTCGCTTTTTTTATAAAGATCATCCGAGTAATCGCATTCGGGATATCCCGAGCAGGACTTGAACCGTCCGAACTTGCCGCCCTTGTTGACCAGCAGCTTCCCGCATTTCGGGCACTTTTCGTCCAGGGGGATTCCTGTCCCGGCGACGCTTTCGACTTTGCCCGCGGCCGCGAGATCATTTTGGAGCCGGCCGTAGAAATCCCGCATCGCCCCGACCCAGTCCAGCGTCCCCTCGCTCACTTCATCCAGCTCCCCTTCCATCCGGGCCGTGAATTTGTACTCCATCAGGTCGGGGAAATGCTTGACCAGGAAATCGGTGACGAACATGCCGAGATCGGTCGGAACGAACTTGTTCTCCTCCTTGACGACATACACGCGGTTCTGCAGGGTGGCGATGATCGGGGCGTACGTCGAGGGCCGGCCGATTCCCTTGGCTTCAAGTTCCTTGACGAGCGTTCCCTCGGTATAACGGGCCGGAGGCTGGGTGAAGCTCTGTTTCGGCTCAAGCTCGGCCAGGGTCAGCGTTTCGTCTTTCTTGACCGGCGGGAGGGCATCTTCCTCGTCCTCCTCTTTTTTGGGATAAAGCTCCCACCAGCCCTTAAACTTGATCACGCCGCCCTTAACCGTAAACAGGAACCGCTCGCCGGCGGCGATGGTCAGGGCCGTCTCTTCGAGAACCGCCGCGCTCATCTGGGAGGCGAAGAACCGGTTCCAAATCAGCTGGTAGAGGCTGAATTCCTCTTTTTTCAAATAGGGCCGGACCGCCTCCGGCGTCAGTTCGGGCGAAGTCGGCCGGATGGCCTCGTGAGCGTCCTGGGCCTTGCCTTTGTTGGCGTGAACCCGCGGATGAGAGGGAACGTGAGCCGCCGAAAAGGACTGGACGATGGCCGCCCGGGCCCACGCCTGGGCCTCGGCCGAAATCCGGACTGAATCAGTGCGCATGTAGGTGATGAGGCCCATCGGCCCCCGTTCACCCAGCGGAAGCCCCTCGTAGAGCTTCTGGGCGACGGACATCGTCTTCTTGACGGGGAAGCGGAGAAGCCGGAAAGCTTCCTGCTGAAGAGTGCTGGTGATATAGGGCGGCGGCGGATTCCTCTTCTTTTCGGTGACGGCGACGTCTCGGACGACATAGCGGGCGCCTTTCAGCGCATCGACGATCGCCTGAGCCGAGGCGCCGTCGGGGATTTTGGCTTTCTTTCCGTCGATTTTGGACAACGCCGCCTTGAACCGGGGGGGGAGCGAGGCCTCCAGGTAGGCGAAGATCGTCCAGAATTCCTCTTTTCGGAAAGCCCGGATCTCGCGCTCCCTCTCGACGACGAGGCGAAGGGCGATGCTCTGGACGCGCCCGGCGCTTAAGCCCCGGCCGATCTTTTTCCAAAGCAGCGGGCTGATCTTGTAGCCGACAAGCCGGTCGAGAACGCGGCGGGCCTGCTGGGCTTCGAACATATGAACATTTAATTCGCCCAGGTGCCGGACGGCGTCCTCCACCGCCTGCTTCGTGATTTCCTGGAGCCGGACGCGGAACACCGGCTTCTTCCCGTCATCGAAAATCGCTTTTAGATGCCAGCAGATCGCTTCTCCCTCGCGATCCGGATCGGCCGCCAGGATGATCGATGAGGCCGTCCGGGCCGCCGCCCGAAGCTCTCCGACGACCTTCTCGCGCTCGGGAATGATGATGTATTGGGGTTCGAAATCCTTGTCGACGTCCACGCCGAGCTTGCTTTTCGGAAGATCCCGGACGTGCCCCATCGAGGCCATCACCCGATAGCCCGAACCCAGGTATTTATTGATCGTCTTGGCCTTGGCCGGCGACTCGACGATCAAGAGGGCCTTGTCCATCACAGTCTCCTCAAATAGCGCTTCCCGGGGAGCTGGGCGGCGACGCCCTTGATCTCCAAGGAAAGCAATATGGTCAGGAGCTCCGAAATCGAGAGCTCCGTCCGTTCCAGCAATTCATCCACGTGAACCGGGGACTCGGGCGAAAGAAGCCTCCGGACGGCCGCTTCCCCGCTGGAAAGCAGCGGCAGAGGCTCCCGTGGTTCGTCCTCTTCCCGGCTCAGCAACGCCTCCCGGACCGGGGCCGGCAGCTCTTCGGCCACATCCTTCCAGGTCTCGACTAGCTTCGCCCCGGCCTTGATCAGGCCGTTCGTTCCGCGGCTGACCTCGGAAGTGATGTTGCCCGGCACGGCCATAACCTCCCGGCCCTGCTCGAGGGCGAAACCGGCCGAAATCAACGAACCGCTCTTTTCCGCCGCCTCGACCACGATCAGGGCCCTGGAAAGCCCGCTGATGATCCGGTTGCGCCGGGGGAAATTCGCCGCCAGCGGGTCCGTTCCCAGAGGAAACTCGGATATCACAGCCCCCTCCTCGGTGATCCGCTCGAACAACCGGCGGTTGGCCCGCGGATAAGGCACGTCGAGACCGGATCCCAGAACGGCCACGGTTTGTCCTCCGTCCAGGGCGCCCTGGTGTCCGGCGGCGTCGATGCCGACCGCCAAGCCGCTGACCACCACGATCCCCCGTCCGGACAGGTCGCGGGCCAAACGTTCGGCCACGTTCCGTCCGTACGGCGTCGGCCGCCGCGAACCGACCAGGGCGACCGCCGGCCTCTCGAGGATGTCGGTCCGTCCCGCGCAATACAGGACGGCCGGCGGATCGAATATCTCTCTAAGAAAGGAGGGATATTCGGCGTCCCCGAGAGTCAGGAGAGAATATCCTTTCTCCTTGGACCTGTCAAATTCCTTTTCGGCCCGGTCCAGGAGCCCGGGCGCGCCGAGCCGGGCCGCGATCTGCGGCCTGAAACCGATGGCCGACCACTCCTCCGAGGAGAGAGCGAACGCTCCGGCCGGGTCGGGAAACAGGGTCAGGATTTTTTTCACGGCCGCCAACCGGTCCCAAAGAGCCAGGTTGAGGGCCAAGAAAGCGATTTTCTCCGGAGAACGGCGTCCTTTGAAGAGCGGCATCACCATCAAAGGACGGCCCGGAACCGGATTTTTCTCAGGGCCCGGGAACCGCCTCGGAGTCCGACGCGGGCTACTTAATGATGGTTTTGTATTTTTCGAAAATCTGCTTCAGCTGAAGCTTGGTCACGACGTATCCGCTGAGAGTCATCGAAATCGTCGACCGGAGGGGGTCGTTGGTCTTAAAAAGAATGAATTCACGGACGAATCCCGCCCGGCCCGCCAGCGGGAAACGGACGGTGATCTCCGCTTCTTTTCCAGCCGCGACCTTGATGGGAAAGGCGGCCGGCTTTCCCTTGGCGAAAAAGGCGGCTCCCGGCAGGGCGCATTCAAACGAGAGCTCCAGCTCGCCGCGGTTCTTGACGACGACGGGAGTCTCCAGGGATTCCCCTTCAACGATCAGCCCGGCGTCATAAGTATACTGGCTCAAGTCGATCTTCGGCTGAGGGGGGACATCCACGGCCGCTTGGACTTTAAGCTGGATCCGGCGGGCGTTCGGGTCGTTGGACTCCACATAGATATATTTGACGACTTCGCCGCTGTAGCCGGCGGATTTGAACGTGACCTGAAGCTTCCCCGCTTTGCCGGGATTTACTTTTTTGTCCGAGACCAAGACCGCGGTGCAGCCGCAGGAGGACTCGACGTTGCCGATCTGGAGCACGTCGTCGCCCTCGTTCGTGAAAACGAAATCAACCGAGACGTCCTGACCTTGCTTGATCTTGCCGAAATCCCACGATTCCGTCTTGAACACGATTTTCGGCTTCACGGCCGCGGCCGCTCCGGCGGCCAGAACGGCCGCGAGGCAAAGGGCGACGGCCGTTTTAAGCGAACGGTTTCTGCTCATGGGAACCTCCCTGACGACCAAAATGTACATCATTTCAACCCCCCTCTTCAAGGAGGCAAGCGAACGCCTCACGAAGTCCCTCCAGGGAAGGGAGGGGATGAATGAGGCGTCCCTTCATCGGGAGGTTGCCGCGGAACGCCGCGGCAAGTAAGATAGGCGTCCTCATGGCTGCCGCCAACCCTTTGAGGTTCGAACGGATGACAAAATGAAACGGTCTCTCTTTCCAGGCGTTGTTCTGGCCCTGGCGGTCCTGGCCGCCGGCCCGGCGCTCGCCCAGGCCGACCCGGTGACGCGGACGTTCAAGGTGCGCGCCGGCCTGGCCGATCCGCCGGAGGCGCTGCGGCTGGGCTCCACCGTCATCGGCAGCGTCACCCTTCCCGGCGCGCCCGGCATGGTCGTGCCGCCGTCGGCCCTGA
>JAAZPG010000239.1 GCA_012797375.1 Acidobacteriota bacterium | reverse complement strand
GCGCGGGGAACTCCCCGCGCCGCCTCAACGATTCCGAACGAATGAGAATTAAGAGCCGGTCGCGCCCGCCCGCGGTCCGCGGATGAACGCGCCGTTGTAGTTGATCAGGTCCTTGTCGAAGTCAGCCGTGGCTCCGATCGAATACAAGCCGGCATCGGGCGTGGTATCGTTATACGTCCAGCCCTCGATGGTTTTGTCCCGGCCGTAAGAGGCGACCAGGAAATCGTCCACGGCGGCGGAAGAGATGCCGTACTGGCCGCTGACGTTGGTCCCGGTGTAAATCATGAACGCCTGACCCCACTGGTCCGTCTCCGGCAGAACCTTCAAATACAGGGGAGACAGCGACGTTTTCACGGTGGAGTCCATCGCCCCGTTGGCGGTGAAGGGGACAGCCTTGTCCGTGATGTAGTCGGCGATGCCGGTGGCGATCGAGTTGATGTCCTTCTGTGTCCCGCGGACTTTGGCCTTCTGAAGGGCCGTCATCGCGTTGGGGATGAGGAGGGCCGCCAGGATGCCGATGATCGCCACGACGATCAACAGCTCGATCAGGGTGAACCCTTTCCGATTCTTGAACATTGAAACCTCCTGCTTCCTGGCGGTTTTTCGAAGCCGCCGGAATTCGAAAAATTTTTCTTTGCATAATATTATCAGCAAAATGCATGCCAATAATGCGTAGATTCTAAATATATGAATATAAATAATATATGTCACAAAGGAAATGAAAAAAGACGGAATATTGACATTATTTGTCAACGAAGTGTCGTTTATTGCCCCGCTCCTCCCCCCGTTCCCTGTCAAGAAGCCCGTAGGCTTTGCTTGCGTTTTCCTCTATTCCGCGGCGCCCGGCCTTCTGATTTGATATTTTTTCATCAAGTAGCGAAGAGACCGGTAGCTGACGCCTAAAAGCTCCGCCATCCGGCGCATGTTGCCGGCGGCTTTTTCGCTCGCTTCCTTGAGATAAGCTTGGGCCACTTGATCCAGGTGGGCTTCGAGATCGAAACCGGGCAAAAGAACCGGCGCCCCTCCCACCGGCACCCGTCCGGCTTCGACGACATCGTCCGGGAGACTCTCCGCCGTGATCGTTTCCCGCTCCTCGACCGCGCAAAGCCTCTCGATGATGTTTTCCAGCTCGCGGACGTTTCCCGGCCAGGAGTACTTCGTCAAGGCGGTGGTGACTTCGGGAGTCAAGCGCTTGATTTTCCGGCCCATCCGCTCGCAATGCTTCCGAAGGAAATGCTGGATCAGCAGGGGGATGTCATCGGGCCTTCGGCGGAGGGGCGGCATGTCGACGGAGATGACGTTCAGGCGGTAGAAGAGCTCCTCGCGGAATTTCCCCTCTTCGATCCGCTTGCGGAGATTCTGGTTCGTCGCGGCGATGATCCGGACGTTCACCGGGATTTCCTCGTTTCCCCCGACCCGGCGGATCATCCGCTCCTGGAGGACGCGGAAAAGCTTGACCTGGGTCCAGGGCGACGTCTCCCCGACTTCGTCGAGGAAAATCGTCCCGGCATGGGCCGTTTCAAACATCCCCTTCTTGTCCGAGATCGCCCCGGTGAAGGATCCTTTCACGTGCCCGAAAAGCTCGCTTTCCAGGAGATTTTCCGGCAGCGCCGCGCAGTTGATCGAAACAAAGGCCCGATCGCGCCGCCGGCTGTTGGCGTGGATCGCCCGGGCGGCCAGCTCCTTCCCTGTCCCGCTCTCCCCGGTGATCAAGACCGTGGAATCCGTGGCCGCCACTTTTTCGATCAGGGTGAAGACCTCCTGCATCGGCCGGCTCTTGCCGATCATGTTCTCGAAGCTCGTCTCCTCCCGGAGCGCCTGCTTGAGAATCTTGTTCTCCTCGAGGAGCCGGCGGTGCTCGAGGCCGTTGGCCACGAGGACCTTGATCTCCTCGATGTCGAAGGGCTTCATGATGTAATCCATGGCGCCCAGCCGCAGGGCTTCGACGGCTTGCTTGACGCTGGCGTAGGCCGTGATCATGATGACCGGAACGGTGGGCTTTTCCGCCTTGACCCGCCGGAGAACCTCCATTCCATCGACCTGCGGCATCTTGATGTCGCTGATCACCAAGTCGAATTCCTTCTGCTCGATGTCCTCGTAAATGCTGGGCGTTCCGGGATTGACGAGGACGGCGTATCCTTCCTTCTTGAGGATGACGCTCAGCAGCTCCAGGATCGAGCGTTCGTCGTCGACGATCAGGATCGTGTTCATCGGCAATCCGCGGCCCCGGAGTTGCCC
Organism: Acidobacteriota bacterium; assembly: GCA_012797375.1. Taxonomy (GTDB): domain Bacteria; phylum Acidobacteriota; class Aminicenantia; order Aminicenantales; family UBA4085; genus JAAZPG01. Next base: position 2,436 of record JAAZPG010000239.1, on the reverse strand, counting down.
TTCGCGCCGAATTCACGGTAGGGCAGAATGATCTTGATGTCCGTTCCGACGTTGGGCTCGGATTGGACCTGGATCTTGCCGGCGTAGCTCTCGATGATCTGCCGGACGACGGACATGCCCAGGCCGCGGCCGCCCTCGAACCGCGTGTAAAACGGCTCGAACATGCGGGCTTTTTCCGCGGCCGTCATGCCCCGTCCCGTATCGACGATCCGGATGGCCAGGGCGTTTTTGTCCGGACGGAAAAAATCGATCGACAGCCCCCCCCCGTCGGGCATCGCCTTGAGGGCGTTTCCGAGGAGATTCCAGAAAACCTGCTTGAACTGCCCGGGACTGCCGAAATACAAGAACGGCGAGGCTTCGTAATTCCCCCCGACGGCGATCCGGTCGGACATTTCTCCGCTCATCCGGAGCATCGTCAGGGTCTCGACCAACGGATCGGCCAGCCGGAACACCGAGTACGTCTGCTTTCCCGGGCTGGCCAGGCAGAGAAACTGCTCGATGGACTGGGAGACGCGGTGCGATTCCTTGACCACGATATCCATCAAGCGGGCTTGTTCCCCGCCGAGATCCAAGTCGTTCTGCAAAACCTGGACCGCCCCGGAAATCGCCGCCAGCGGATTCCGGATCTCGTGGGCGATGAACGCCGAAGCCCGCCCGGCCGCCGCGTCCCGCTCCCGGATGTTGATTTCCTGCTGGGCCGCGTCCAGCTCGGCCCGCGTTTTTTGGAGGCTCGAGGACAGTTTGGCGATCAAGACGGCGATGACGCCGAACAGCCCCCAGGCCATGAACACCGTGTAGAGCACCTGGCCGATCTCGATTTCCGCTCCCTGGTCGGGCCGGAAATAGAGAATCCAGCCGTACGCCAGGCTGTCGGCAACGGCCCCGAAAACGATCGCTGAAAAGGCCGCGGTCATCAAGGCCGCCCGGCCTCCCAGGACCAAGCCGGCGGCGATGATCGCGAAGACATAGAGAAAATAAAGCTGGCCGCCGACGCCCCCCGAGATATAGACCAGTCCGGTGATGACCGCGAGGTCGATCAGGATCTGGGCGTAGGCTTGGGCCCGGTAGCGCGTGTTGAACAGAAGCAGCAGGAAAAACACGAGACCCGTGGCGTACTCGGTCACGATCAGGAAATAGAACGGGGACAGCGGCAAAAAAGAGGCCGTGGCCAGCTGAATCACGACCGCCGCGACGAACAGCGACGTGATCACGACGAGCCGCCAGATGAGAAGCCAGCGGACGTTGGACTTGAGGGTCCTCATCGCCGGATTATTGAATCTGGCCCATCAGGCTGAAGATCGGCAGATACATCGAGATGATCAACGTCCCGACGAGGCCGCCGATGAAGACCATCATGAACGGCTCGAGGACGGAGAGAAGCGTTCCGACCGTGTTGTCGACTTCGCTGTCGTAGAAGTCGGCCAGCTTGGTGAGCATCTTGTCCAGGGTGCCCGTCGCTTCGCCGACGCTCACCATCTGGGTCATCATGAACGGGAACCGGCCGGTGCTTTTGATCGAATCGGTCAAACTTCGGCCCTCGGTCACCTGTTTTCGGATGTCCATGACGCTCTTTTCCAGGATGACGTTGCCGGCCGTGGTCGCCGTGATCTTGATGCTCTCGAGCATCGACACGCCGCCGCCCAGGAGAGTGCTCAGCGTCCGGGTGATCCGGGAGATCGCGACTTTCGTCAACAGCGATCCGAACAGGGGCAAGCGAAGGAGAAGGCCGTCGGTCGTCCACCGCCCCCCCTGGGTTTTCCGGTAGTAGCGGAAGAGAAAGAGGGCTCCGACCGTCCCCAGGACCAGGAAGAGGATGTACTTCTGGACGAATTCGGAGAGGTTCATGATGAACGCCGTCAGCCCCGGCAGCTGGGCGCCCAGATCGACGAATATTTGGGCGAACGTCGGGATGACCTTCCACAACATGAAAACCGCGACGATAATGGCAAAGGCGAAAATCGCCACGGGATAGGTCATCGCCTGCTTGACCTTAGCCTTCAGCTTGACCGAGTTTTCGATGTAATCGGCCAGCCGCTGAAGCATCGTGTCCAAGGTTCCGCTCTGCTCGCCCGAGGCGATCAGGTTACAGAAGAGATCGTCGAAGACTTTCGGAAACTTGCGAAGAGCCTGGTCCAGGCTCGACCCTGCCTCGACTTCCGCCCGGACCTGGGTGATGACCCGCTTGAAATAGGCATTGCGGGTCTGTTCGGCCATGATGTTCAAGCCCTGGATCAGGGGAAGCTCGGCGTCGATCAGGACGGCCATTTGGCGGGCGAAAATCGCCAGGTCCTTCTGCTTGACTTTCTCCCCTTTCAAGAACGGCAGGTTGAATTTCCCCCGGACCGGGGAGATCTTCTCGACCTTGATCTGTTCCCGTTGGAGAAGGCGGGCCAACTCCTCGGCGTTGGCGGCCACCCGCTCCCCCTCCACTCCGTC